>NYWC01000105.1 GCA_002684935.1 Gammaproteobacteria bacterium | reverse complement strand
AGAAATCCTGAAACTCTGCTACTGATGAAGCCCGCCGCTGCATCGGTTCTAGCAATCGATCAGGCTGGTATCGGACTTATCAGTTCAAGCGGCGCTTACTGACCTACCGTTGCGGGGGCAGTGCTGGGTTCTGACCAGCTTCCCATTTCGGAGCACTTTTAATTGAGAGGGCTCACCTGCATCGAAAACTTCCTGTCTAAGTAAAGATAGTCTAGCCCCGTTGCCAGAGTGAGTCAATTTGGTCAGCGTTAGGACCGACATGGCGTTTGAATTGGGGGCGTGATTGAGGGTGTAAAACGTGCACTATGCGTGGCTATACTGCCTCAGATTGGATCTTGCAGGCTTTTAGCTTGTGTTTAATGGCGGTTGCAATGGCATCACTGTCCAGACCAACTTCCGCCAGCATATCGGGCACCTTGCCGTGCTCGAGAAACCTGTCGGGCAGCCCCAGGTTGAGGATTGGGGTGCTGTAGTTTTCCTGTACTAGGTATTCATTAACAGCGGATCCAGCGCCACCCATCACGGTGTTTTCTTCCAGGGTTACTACTAACTGGTGACTGGTAGCCAGATCAACAATCAGTTCTTGATCCAGAGGTTTTACAAAACGCATATCTGCCACGGTAGCATCTACTAATTCGGCGGCTTCAAGTGCGGGTTTTACCATACTCCCAAAGGCGAGAATTGCCACGGAATGGCCCTTGCGGCGGATGATGGCGCGACCTATGGACACAGGGTCCAGATTGCGTTCGATTTTGGTACCGGGTCCTTTCCCTCTGGGATATCGTACCGCCGCTGGCCCTTTATGGTGATAGCCTGTGGACAGCAGCTTTTGTGTTTCATCCTCATCGCTAGGCGCCATTACGATCATATTGGGGATACATCGCAAGTAGGTTAGATCATAGCTGCCGGCATGAGTCGGTCCATCTTCACCAACCAGGCCAGCGCGATCGATAGCAAACAGCACATCCAGATTTTGAAGCGCGACATCGTGAATGAGTTGATCATAGGCGCGCTGCAAAAATGTTGAGTAGATGGCGACAACGGGCTTCACCTCGTCACATGCCATGCCGGCAGCAAAGGTAACGGCGTGCTGCTCGGCAATAGCCACGTCATAGAAGCGTTCGGGAAACCGTTCTGCGAACTCACGCATACCGGAGCCTTCACCCATGGCTGGGGTAATACCAACAATCCTTTGGTCAGCGCTAGCTGCATCGCANAACCAANTACCAAAGACCTNGGAGTAGCTCAGAGCCGGCCTCGGTTTGCTGGGCTCCTGCTTTAGATTATCCTCTGAGCGATCCTTTTGTGTTGGGGCTATCTTGCTTAAGGCATGCATGCCAAAAGGATCGTTTTCAGATTCTGAATAGCCTTTGCCCTTCTGCGTGACGATGTGGAGCAGCTTGGGGCCTCGCAAGGTTTTCATGTTGCCAAGGATTTCAACCAACCGGTTTATGTCGTGCCCGTCGATCAGGCCGATATAATTGAAACCGATTTCTTCAAACAACGTACCAGGTGAAACCATTCCCTTCAGGTATTCTTCCGCCCGGTGAGCGGCTTTTAATGCTGGCGGGATTTTGGACAGCACGCGCTTGCCGCCCGTGCGCACGAAATTGTAGGGCTTGCTCGCCCACATGCGGGCGAAGTAACTGGATAAACCGCCGACGTTGTTGGAGATCGACATATTATTGTCGTTGAGAATAACCAGCACATTGTCGTCAAGATGACCCGCATGATTTAGGGCTTCGAAAGCCATACCGGCCGTCATGGCGCCATCGCCAATTACGGCGATGTTGTAGCGGTCTAGGTTTTGCATACGACTGGCGACCATCATGCCCAGGGCCGCACTGATTGAGGTGCTGGAATGGCCGACACCGAATGTGTCGTACTCGCTTTCGGCGCGGCTTGGAAACGCTGCTAGGCCACCCGCCTGGCGCATTGAGAGCATGCGTTCTCTGCGACCAGTGAGGATCTTGTGAGGGTAGGCCTGGTGCCCAACGTCCCACACCAGCCGATCTTCTGGTGTGTTAAAGACATAGTGGAGTGCGATTGTGAGTTCCACAACCCCGAGTCCAGCGCCGAAATGGCCACCGGTTTGCCCAACCGAATACAGCAGGAACAGACGCAGCTCGCGGGCCAGGAAATCCAGCTCCGCCACGTCAAGTGACTTAAGATCCGCCGGGGTATCGATACAGTCCAGCAGCGGCGTCTCGGGTCTTGTTAGGGGTATTTCGTCAAACATTAAGGTATTTCAACGCTAGTGGCGCCAGTTTTCAACCAATTTCGTGATGCATTGCTAGCAGCCGCGCAACTTAATGCAGGCCCTCTGTCGGGTCAATCAGTTGTCTCTCGCAACAATATAGTGGGCAAGGTCTCGCAGCATGTCAGCTTCGCAGGAGAGTCCCTGTAGCGCCTGTAGCGCCTCCTCAGAGAGCTCTGATGCCTTGGATTGGGCGCGTTCCAAGCCCAGCAGAGAAACGTAGGTAACCTTTCCATTCAGCTGATCTGAGCCCTGGGGTTTACCCAGTCGCTCGGTGTCGGATGTGACGTCCAGGATGTCATCTCTTACCTGGAACGCCAGTCCAATACAGTCCGCGAAAGACTGCAATTGATGCAGCCGTTCAGTGTCGCAGTTGTCAACGCTGAGCGCTCCAAGCGTGACACTGGCCCGTATCAGGGCGCTAGTCTTGAGACCATGCAGTATTTGCAGGTCATCGAGAGACGTTTCAACCCCAGTGGCAGCAAAATCCAGCGCCTGACCGGCGACCATACCGTCGTTGCCGGCAGCCATTGCCAACTCCTGCACCTGCTGTAACTGGGCATACGCTGTCAGTTTTGGCGTTGATCTACTGAGCATGGTGAAAGCCTGGCTTTGAAGAGCATCGCCCACCAGGATCGCAGTGGCTTCATTGTAGGCTCTGTGGACACTGGCTTTGCCCCGCCGGAGGTCGTCGTCGTCCATAGCGGGGAGATCATCATGCACCAGCGAATAGCTGTGCATTAACTCTACAGCAGCCGCCGCCGCATCTGCATTAGAGAGATCACCCCCCAGTGCCAGATTGGCGCCATAAACCAAAACTGGCCGTAGGCGCTTGCCGCCACTGAGGCAGGCATAAGACATAGCCTCTTGAAGCTCAGCGCTGGGGGATTCACGCTTGAGCTCGTGCTCCAGCACGGCCTCAACGCGGCGCTGGCAAGTCTGCAGGAATTCTTCAAGCCTGGGAGTCAATGTTACTTCCATNGCNGGNGGTCAGTCGTTGCCTGCNAATTCAAAACCTTCAGGCTCGCNGCTNTCATCGAGCAGTATCTGAACNTTCTGTTCTGCGTTTTTCAGCGCTGTTTGGCATTCGCGAGTCAACTTTATGCCTTTTTCGAAGGCCTTGAGTGAATCTTCCAAGCTGAGCTCGCCGTCCTCCATGGAGGCGACGAGTTCCTCGAGTTGTTCCAGTGCGCCTTCAAAATTGAAGTTTGCTTGCTTTTTGGCTGACATATTACTTTTCCGTCTAAGCTGCTACCAGCAACTGCTCTTCAGAATATCTGAAGAATTATACGCGAAGGGGCAGCAATTTAGTGTCATTCCTGCAGACAAAATTCCTCCACTCAATGATTTTACGAGTAGGATTTAAGAGGCAGNTAAAGCAGGCAAACCCATGGTTGTCCTGCGCAAATCGTTGTTTGTAATAAAAATAGACAAGAATTCTGATTTGCCCCTGTGATTAAGCATCAAGCCCTCTGAAATTGGTCGGTAATTGACCCTGCCAGGTTTGCACTTTACCCTAGGAGTCTTATGTTGCAAGAATCCGCACAAATAATCCAAGAACCCGAGCCACAGGCAAACTCTGCTGGGGCAATGCATTTCTCTTGGCCCCAGGACTGGCGCATCCAGATTGCACTGGTCGTTTCCTTGCTTTGGTTTGTATTCCTTGCCGTCTATATCGCACGTAATGTGGGCTGGGGATCTTTCATGGATTTGCCCATTGATGAGATGGGGGCATTTCTGGAGGGCGCTTTTGCGTTTCTGGCATTTCTCTGGTTGGTCATTGGGCTCTTTATTCAGCAATCCGTTCTGGCAGAAAATAACGAAGAACTCCGCCGCAACAACTTGCATTCGGCAAAGCAGACCCAGGCCATCGCCGCCACCGAAATGAACGCGCGCCAGGAGACATTCTTCAAGATTTCCGAAGCTACCCGCAGACAGTTGGGAGCCATAGCGGGTCTGCTGTTCATGTCTTCTCAAGGGCCTGTGGGCAATGGAAGTTACCGCACAGATCAGATCCGGGAGGTCTGGCAACAGTTTGCCCAGGGTGATTCCGAAGTCTGGTCGCGCTTGTTTTTAAGTATGGGCACGCCCAAGGATATCGATTTTGCTGATTTATTTTATGGCACTGAGATCAGAAGGAGCCATTCGGAAAATTTCGTTGTAGGTTTCGATCGCTTGATTAAGCTTGCCCGGGGGTGTGATTCAGACAACATCATCATGGATTCGCTTATCTTCTCTGCACATGGTTTGCTTAATGTTCGGATGCGCGAGTTGCATCCGACCATCAAGTTTCCGGAAATTGTAATGACTAACTCTCAGAATTATCTGAATTCATTGAGCGATTCTCTTCAGTAATAATAACAGTTGTGCATCGAAAAAAATGAAGTTGGGTGCAGGATTGGAAAACCAAAGCCGCAGTAAGGCACAGGGTAAATTAACCAAAGGATTACACCATTAGGGGAACAGCATGGAATACGTTGCGATTGTCATTATTATTACGCTTATTGAATATCTTGTGTTCGGAATTCTGGTGGGCATGGCGCGGGGTAAATACAATTGCCCGGCACCGGCGACCTCTGGTGATCCAATTTTCGAGCGCTACTACCGAGTTCAAATCAATACCTCTGAGCAACTTCTGGTTTTCCTCCCCGCCATTGTGATCTATGGCTACTATGGGAGTCCGATGATAGCTGCTGGTGTGGGTCTGGTATTTCCGGTTTCCAGACTTATTTACTTGCAGGCGTATGTCGCAGATCCTGCCAAGCGTGGCAGGGGGTTTCTACCAGGCTTTTTAGCGACCGCGTTTTTACTGATTGGCGGATTGGTCGCAGTAGTGCAGACCCTTCTTTGATTCAGGTAACGCGCAATGATTTGGGTATTTAAAAATATCTGAACCGAGTATTCAGTTATGAGTGAGCGCCGTTGGCAGCGTTTTCTGATACTCAGCCATCGTTACCTTGGTATCGCACTGTGTCTGCTTTTTTGCCTGTGGTTTGCCTCCGGATTTGTGATTATTTACACAGGCGGGATGCCCCAGCTTAGTGAAGCAGAGCGACTTGCGCGCCTGCCTGTATTAAACCTGAGCGCCGTTGAACTCTCCCCACAAGCCGCACGCGCTGCGCTGCGGCGAACAGATTTTCCTACCCTAACGACCCGCCTGGGTCGCCCGGCTTACGTGTTTACCGGCAATACCGTGCAGGTCCTATTCGCTGACAACGGCGAACTGCTCACCTCAAGCATGATCAGTTCAAGACAGATCGCGGCAGACTTTCTCAGTGCACCACCAGACGCTCTTGACCGGGTTGGCCTGATTGAGAGTGTAGATCAATGGACGCTTGNGCTGCGTTCGGAACTGCCTTTACAGAAGTACAGATCGGATGATGGGCAAGGGAGCGAAGTCTATGTCTCGCCCAGTCGAGGGCGAGTGGTGCTGTACACCACGTCCCGGGATCGATTGCTAGCCTGGCTTGGTGCGATACCACATTGGCTCTATTTTCTGCCCTTGCGAGCTGACACGGCTTTGTGGTCTGCCACAGTAATCGGCCTGGCTTCTGTTGGAGTCATCTTTGTGGCGTTAGGACTTGTGCTGATGTTCACGCAATTGCGCTGGCGGCACTGGCCGAACCTGGCAAGAGCAATTCCTTACCACGGCCTGATGAAGTGGCACTACATGCTCGGTATCGGATTCGGCTGGTGCGTGCTGACCTGGGCTTTCAGCGGCTTGCTTTCCATGGAGCCTTACTCATGGAATCGCGCCAGCGGTATGGGTTTTGACGCGGTAGCCTATTTTCGCTCTCGAGCTGGTGTGAGCGCCTTCGAGAGCGAAACGCCAGCAGCAGATCTCGCTGTCATCGAGGGCTCACTGAAGGAAGTAAATTTCCACGTCTTCGCAGGCAAAAGGTTTTATGAGCTTAGTATCGGTGGCGATAGTTCGATCGGGGCCATTAGTCGTGAATTTCGCGAAGTAACTAGCATGGAGCCACTTGGCCTGTTTACGGATGCGCAAATTCTGGCGCAGCTGGAACCAGCAGTGGCCGCAAATATGGTTGCCGCTGAGATTCTGAATGAATACGACAACTACTACTATGGTAGGAACTCGCGCCGGCAAATGGCGCCTCCCTTGCCCGTGCTGCGAGTCGAATTCGATGACCTTGCCGGTTCTCGATATTACCTGTCACTGCAGACGGGTGAGTTGGAGTTTGTCAGTCACCGCGCTAATCGCACAGAACGCTGGCTTTATCGCGGTCTGCACAGCCTGGATTTCAATTTTCTGTACCCCTATCGGCCAGCCTGGGACGTCGTGGTCTGGCTGCTGCTTGCGGGCGGACTGCTGCTGTCGCTGCTGGGGGCCTATCTGGGACTCTCGCGAGTAGGGCGTTGGCTGGAACCCCGCTAGCGTTCTCCAGGCCAAAATCTACATGCTAAACTGCTGTTTTTAATGACATTTTAAGGCCAATAAGTCACGCACCATAGTTCTTGTGAGTCCCCAGACGCTGCGGTATTCTCAACGCAGGAGGAAGGAGCTATGTCAGACACAGGTTCCGTCGTTATCGAGGCGGATCAGGGGTTTACACATTCGGCGGGCATTCAGCTTGCCAAGTTCGCCGGTATTGCAATAGCAGGCCTGGCAGCCTTCACCTATCTGCTCTGGATCATCGCCGGTGAGGCCGGCAGCACCACGTCTGGCAACGCCATTGATATTGAAAATAACGCTATAACCATAGCCCTGCGTGAAGAGCCCCCCCAACTCGATGCCAATCGGGCAACAGATGCCTCCAGTTTGGTCGTGCTGGCCCACGTGATGGAAGGTCTGCTTGGATATGACATTGATGCGCAGTTAGTGCCAGGTGTCGCAGATCGTTACGAGATTCGAGCAGATGGCGCTACCTTCTGGTTGCGGGAGGACTCGTTTTGGAGTGATGGCGTCCCGGTTACCGCGAAAGACTTCGTATTTTCCTGGAAGCGTGTAGTCGATCCGGAGACAGCGTCTCAATACGCGTTCATTCTCTATCCCATCAAGAATGCAGAAGCCATCAACAGCGGTGAATTACCAGTTGAAACGCTGGGCGTCAGGGCCGTGAGTGATCGCGTGCTGGAAGTGGAATTTGAGCGTCCAACGCCGTATTTCGACAAACTGGTTGCTTATCTGACCTACTTCCCGGTGCGGGAAGACTTCTTTAATAGCACCGAAGGGCGCTATGGTGCCGACGCTGACATGCTGCTGTATAACGGTGCTTACCTGCTGACAGAGTGGGTGCATGGCTCCACCATGCGCTGGGTCAAGAATCCCAGCTATTGGAATCGCGAGAACAAGGGCTTTCTGGATGAGATACGTACGGCGTATATTACCCAGGATATCAATGCGAAGCTCAACCTCTTCAAGGATGGGCAAATTGTAGATACCCATCTGCTGTCACCCATGTTGCCCACGGCCATGGAGCAACGCTGGCCAATCGATCGCTCGATGGATGGGTCGGTTTTCTATCTCGAATTCAATCACCGTGATGACCGCATCACTCGCAACAAGAACTTTCGCCGTGCTTTACAGTTGGCGCAAGACTCCAATGAACTTGTTTACAAAGTTTTAAAAGAACCCAGCTATTTGCCTGGGGTGAGCCTNTTTCCCGCCTGGTTAAGTGGTGTGTCGGAGTCC
The DNA here is from genome assembly GCA_002684935.1 of Gammaproteobacteria bacterium. GTDB lineage: Bacteria > Pseudomonadota > Gammaproteobacteria > Pseudomonadales > Pseudohongiellaceae > UBA9145. The sequence goes on along the minus strand of NYWC01000105.1, from coordinate 13,713 downwards.
TTCCAAAAAGAATATCCGCCGGTGCGGCATCAGATGAATGTGNNAAAAGCCCGTGNGCATTTGGAATTGGCNCGTCAGGAGCTTGGCCTGGATGAATTCCCTCCACTGATGATGCTGGCAGGCGATACGCCGATTTCCCTATTGTCTGCTGAATACTATCAGCAGCTCTTCAGGAAGAATCTTGGGCTCGAATTTCGGATTGATGTGCAGATCTTCAAGCAGCGACTGGANAAGATGCGCCAAGGTGAGTTCGATATTGTCCTCTCCGGTTGGGGGCCTGATTACAACGATGTTTTGACCTACGGTGATCTGTTTTCATCGTGGAATTTGCAGAATCGCGGACGCTATGACAGCCCCGAAATGGACTCCTGGATTCGCATTGCACAGTCAGAGCTCGACCCCCAGAAGCGCATGGATGCGTTTAATGAAATTCAAAGGCTACTCTATGAAGATGTAGTCATTCTTCCCATGTATGAACGTGGATTCTCGTTTGTCGTCGATTCGCGCCTGCAAAATTTCAGGCGCCGCTCCGTTGGTCCGGAAGTCGATTACAACTATGCCTATATTGATAGCTCATCAGATTAGCCCTGGGTAAAAGCTGTACCGAGTTGTAATCTTATATGCTTTCTTACATCCTAAAACGCTTGGCACAAGGTATTCTTACAGTCTGGTTTATTGCCACGGCTACCTTCTTTGCCATGCACAATGTGCCAGGTGACCCGCTGACCAATGATCGGGCGATGACCGATACAACCCGCGCGAACCTGGAAGCCAAGTACGGGCTGGATCAACCTATCACCACACAATACCTTATTTTTCTGCGGAATCTGTCTCAAGGCGATTTTGGTATTTCCTTCGTACAGGAAAACCGCGAAGTGAACGACATCATTCGCGAGCATTTCCCGGTGTCAGCGATCCTGGGTGTGCTGGCAGTCATTTTCGCAGCAACTGGCGGCGTGTTGTTCGGCGCCATGACGGCGCTTTACCGCAATCGCTTACCTGATTACCTGATCATGTTTCTGGTTATTATGGGTGTCTCGGTACCGAGTTTTGTGGTGGCGGCCTTAAGTCAGCTGAGTCTTGTAACGTTCAATAACCTGGTTGGTTTTACAGTGCTTCCGGTGGCTGGTTGGGGAACTATACTGCATATGTTAGTACCAGCCTTGGTGTTGGGCTTGAGCACCATGGCCTACCTAACCCGCCTGATGCGTTCGTCGATGCTGGAAGTAACCAGCTCCGATTATGTGCGTACCGCCAAATCTAAGGGCGTTCCTGCAACGCGAATTTTTACCCGGCACCAACTGCGTAATGCCATTTTGCCCGTAGTCACAGTGCTGGGGCCAGCCATTGCCGCCATCACTACCGGCGGCTTTGTGGTTGAGTTGGTTTTCGCCATCCCTGGTCTGGGGAGATATTTCGTTGAGGCCGTACAGCAATTGGATTACACCGTAATTATGGGGACTACCGTTTTTTATGGAGCCTTCCTTGTCTTCATGGTGATCATCGTCGACGTGGTATATGGATTAATTGATCCGCGAGTGAGGTTGGAAAAATGAGCGAACTCTTCGCCTCCAGCTTCGCGCGAATTGAGGCCCACCAACAAACCCAGGTTATCTCCCGGCCCTCGCTGTCCTACTGGCAAGATGCTTGGATTCGCTTAAAGGCGAATAAGCGGGCACTGGTGTCGCTGTATATTGTGATTGGTCTGCTGCTCTTCACTATTGCTGGCCCGCTGGTCTGGAAAGTCGATCCTGCGATTCAGGATATCGATCAGATCAGCCGGCCCCCGGGCACAGATCGCGGCGCCATCATAGTCGCAGATTATGAACCCTGGTTTGGTACACAGGGCTTGCCCGGTTCGGGATTACGGCTGGCGGAGCCTGCCAATAGCCAGGCTGTACGAATGCAGTGGGATGCTTTGCCAGGAGCCAACGGGCATCGGGTCTATCGCAACCTGTTTCCGGTTGGATCCGAGTTAGCCTATGGTATTCCGCTCGCGGAATTCCTTAATAATGACACGCTGTATTTCGAAGACCGCCTCGACCTGCAGCCCGGACGTTTTTATTACTCCGTGGTGGCATTGGATGCGCGCGGCCAGATAACTGATCAATACCAATCACTCACCGTGGATCTCGAACGGGTTACTACGTTACAGGAAGCGCGGGAACGTGGTCTCATTGACGCAGCAAAAAATATTCAAATTGGGGACGAAATTGAGCTCGCCTGGCATCCGCTAGGCACCGATTATCTGGGCAGGGATTTACTAGCCAGATTGATGGCTGGGGCGCGGGTGTCACTCTTTATCGGAATAGGTGCGCCGTTTCTATTCGTTTTATTTGGTGTTGTTTACGGCTCGGCGGCTGGTTTCATGGGAGGGCGTGCTGATCAGCTGATGATGCGGTTCGCGGATTTTGTGGTCGCGCTACCTTTTCTTTTGTTTATGATCCTGTTCAAGATCGCTTTTGGCATTGGTCCGGGCGAGAGTGGGGTGTTCCCCATGCTGGTTGCTATGGTGGTGCTGCTCTGGCCAGCTACGGCAAGGCTGGTGCGCGGACAAATTCTGCAGATCCGTGAACAGGGCTACATCAGCGCGTCACAATTGCTGGGCGCCAATACCTCCTATTTAATCATGCGTCATATGATTCCTAATACTCTGGGGGTCGTGCTGGTGACTGTGACCTTTGCGATTCCCAGCGCGATTTTTACCGAGGCGTTTCTCTCCTTTATTGGCATGGGTGTGGCGCCACCAACGCCGTCCTGGGGTTCGATGTCCAATGAGGGCATAAAGACTATGCTGACAACGCCCCATGAGCTGTTTTTTCCTGCTCTCTTCATTAGTTTCACCGTGCTGGCCTTCAATTTGCTCGGAGATGGACTGCGGGATGCACTGGATGCGCGCATGAGGAATGTTGAGTGAGCGCTATCGGGGAAAAGCTGAATAGGGGTTCTCCACTTCTGGAAGTCGAGGACCTGCACGTGGAATTCGACACCTACGGTGGCACTATAGAAGCAGTCAGGGGAGTCGATTTCACGGTTGACCAGGGTCAGACCTTGGCGATTGTTGGCGAATCGGGTTGCGGCAAGTCAGTCACGGTCCAGAGCATTATGGGATTGATTCCAATGCCGCCTGGCAGGATCACGGCGGGTTCGGCTCGACTGCGCGGTCACGAGGTGCTGGGCAGGAATCGGATTGATGGCAAAGAGATTCGGGGCAGGGAGATCGGTATGATTTTCCAGGACCCCATGACCTCGCTGAATCCTACCATGAGTATTGGCGCACAAATCGCCGAGCCACTGCAAGTGCATCGTGGCTATTCAACAACAGATGCCTTCGCTGAAGCTGTGCACCTGTTGGAGATGAGTAAGATCCCGGAGGCGGCGAAGCGGGCCCGTCAGTATCCCTTCGAGTTTTCTGGCGGTATGCTGCAGCGCGCTATGATCGCCATGGCGATCAGCTGCAAACCTTCTATCCTGATTGCCGATGAGCCCACTACCGCATTGGATGTAACCATTCAGGCGCAGATTCTCGACTTGATGCAGGATCTGCAGAAAGAAACGGGTATGGCTATCATTCTAATTACTCACGATCTTGGGGTCGTTGCGCGCATGGCGGATGAAGTCGCGGTAATGTATGCCGGCCGGGTCGTCGAGCACGGCAATGCTGACGATGTATTCTATCGCTCTGCCCATCCTTACACTGTCGGACTGAAGGAAGCCATGCCGACCAATGACCCCGCGCTGCAACATGAATTGAGGCCGATTGAAGGCAGTCCGCCAGATTTGTTCGCGCCACCACGGGGCTGCGGTTACTGCGCACGTTGCCCCCATGCCATGCAGGTTTGTGACGTGCAGCCTCCNACGGATNATTTTTTGCATGACCACCATTTCTCACGCTGCTGGTTGCATCATGAGCAGGNACCTATCAAGCCCGAGACGATTTACTTTAAGGATGCTAAGGCATGAGCACACTCGTCGAAGTCAAGGAACTGACTCGGTTTTTTGATATGGGCCGCGACCAGCGTGTGCATGCAGTAGAGAAAGTTTCCCTTACGATCAGTGAAAAAGAGATTGTTGGCCTGGTTGGCGAGAGTGGTTCGGGTAAATCCACGTTTGGTAAAACCTTGCTGGGATTACACGATAAAACGTCGGGAGACGTGGTTTACCGAGGTGAAGTGCTTCCCAGCAAGTACTCCCCGGCGGATTTTCAGCGCCTCGCTGCGAAAATGCAGATGATTTTCCAGGACCCATACTCGTCGCTGAATCCGCGAATGACTGTGGGCGAAATCATCGGAGAGGGTTTGCGACTGCACAGTGCTGCCAGCATCGAGAGCGTAAAAGAACAGGTTGCCGAGTGGTTGCGTAAAGTTGGGCTACAGCCCGACCACATGTCGCGATATCCCCATGAGTTCTCCGGCGGCCAGAGACAGCGCATTGGTATCGCGCGAGCGCTGATACTGGAGCCCGATTTCGTGGTTTGCGATGAGCCAATTTCGGCGCTCGATGTGTCGGTGCAGGCCCAGGTGATTAATCTGCTTGGGGAGCTAAAGGAGAGCATGGGTCTCACGCTGCTGTTCATCGCCCATGACCTTTCTATGGTGCGCTACGTTAGTGACCGCATGGCTGTCATGTATCTGGGTTCGCTGGTGGAACTTGGTAAAGCTGATGAACTGTATTTCGATCCCAAGCACCCGTACACAGAAATACTCGTCGGATCCAACCCTGAGCCGGATCCAAACCTGGAGAGAAGCAGGCCGTCTACTGCGATTCAAGGTGAAATTCCTTCCCCGATCAATGTGCCGGTGGGTTGTCGCTTTGCCAATCGCTGTCCCAAAGCGATGGAAGTTTGTCGTAACACCACGCCAGGGTTGATTGCGCTTAACGACGCCGATAGATTGGTGGCTTGTCATCTCTATTCTTAATAAGCTATCGGTTAGGTTTTCGTGGATTCCTGGTCTGAGGTTGTTCAGGTGGCTGCGAGTCGACGTAACTGTCACTGTTGCGAAACAGCAGTAAGTTTAGAAAAAGCCCAGCACTCAGCAGCATTAAGCCGACTCCGAATTGTGGGCCGTCTTCAATTAAAATAGAGGCCAGGACAGCCTCGGAAGGTAAAGCAAGCGCTGCAGCAAGCGGATCGCTACTCGTCAGACTCCATATCTCGCACGATATTCGTCAGAGTCCGGAAATCGGTCTTGCCACTACCCATGTAGGGAAACTCATCTACTACCACATATTTCTTTGGCAACGCGAGATTGGGTATTTCTTCAGCAAGCTGCTTACCCACCTCTTTCTCATCAATCATCTTGTTGGTCACACCAAGGATGCGCGAGCCGCGTCTGGAGTCCGGCAGTTCTACGGCACAGCATTCGACGTCTTCGGGAGTCAGGTTATTCAGTGCTTCCTCAACGGACACCAGTGAAATCATTTCTCCGCCAATTTTCACGAAGCGCTTGAGCCTGCCTTTGTGCCAGATGTACCCATCCTCATCGAGACAGCCCAGGTCGCCGGTGTCATACCAACCAGATTGNAGGCGCAGATTGGATTCTTCCACGTTGTTGAGATAACCNGCCATGACGCCGTCACCTTTNACCANNATTTTTCCAGTCTCACCCGNAGCGCAGGGCGTACCGGAATCAATACTCTGGATCTTTACTTCGGTGCCAGGAATCGGAATGCCGATACTGCCGGGGCGGTTGTCATCTCTCGGATTAACAGAGATCACCGGTGACGTTTCAGTCGTGCCATAGCCCTCGAAAATTTCTATGTTATGTTTTTCCCGATACAGTTGTCGCAGGGTTTCAGGGCACTTGTCGGCACCGGTGACCGCTAGCTCAACGCTGGCAAAATCCCCTGGCTGCGACTGTCTGGCATAGCCTTCCAGGAATAACGGAGTGCCTACGATAAGCTGGGGCTCATGCTCCTTGATTATTTTGGCAATGGTCTTGAAGTCGAGCGGATTCGCATGGGCGATTGAAGTCATACCCAGGCACAGCGGCGTCCATAAACAAATGGTCAATCCAAATACATGAAAGAAGGGNAGGACCGCCAATAGGTTATCCATGCTGCGCACGTCCATCATGTCGGAAAAAGAATCGATATTGGAGAGCAGNTTGCGCTGNGTGAGTTGTACTACTTTAGGGTCTTTCTCGCTGCCGCTGGTAAACAGNATGACGGCAGGCTGATCAAGATTGTGCTTACCCGTGATNCCTTTCAACATCGCGATAGGCAGCTTGGACTTTANAAAGGCAAGACCTTTTTCGACACNGCCCAGATTCGCCANGATGTCCTCAATGAANACCATGTCAGGTAATTCTTCGCAGCCTACTCGCTCCAGCAGTGCTCTTGCAGTGATGATCACTCTAAAGTCGCAAGTCTGCTGTGCGTACAGGCAATTCTTGGCCGCTCCCGTGGAATAGTTGATCATCACCGGAGTCATTCCAACGAACAATGCGCTCACCACAGCGAGTGCGCCACCTGAACCGGTAGGTAACATGATACCGATACGACCACGTTCCAGTTTTTTGAAGCGACGGGAGAGTATTAGNGAGGCGATTAGAGCGCGGGAATAGCTGAGATTGGTCCCGGTAGCCTTATCGATGATGGCAATCTTTTCAGGNTTCGCTTTGGCATTGTCTATGAAACGATGTTGTAGCATGAGCAAATTTTATACTAACTGCGGTGTGCTTGGAACAGAGTATCTGCAGTGATAGAGTGCAGAATGACCCTGATTTCAGCCGCTCCGGCTGGGTAAGTGTGCAGGAAGGGGTAGTTTTTCTGGCAGTGGCGCTTAGCGCTGCTCTGTATGTCACCGACCCAAGTGCAGCCGGTATCTTGCAAGCGATGGTTCTGCCGATCATCGATTTTTTTTATTTTGTGTGCAGCCTACTTCTGGCCTGTCCGCAAGTTTGGTGGCAAAAACTGAGTGGTAGATCAGATAAATTGGGCAGTAGCCTGTGAATTTTTAGACGGAGTGAGGAGGAAAAGGCCGCGATTTATCTCAGACGAAAATGGGTTCTAATGGTGTTACTGCTCGCCAAATTTTTGCATTGACGCATCGGGATTNGCGCAGNACTGGACATTCGCTTCTTATCANGTACNGGGCAATNNTCACATGCTTGAACCCACTAATACCAATGGCATTAGTTGTGTCTTGGCTGGCGNTGAAGGCGTGCTATTAGTCGATGTCCATTTCCAATCAGCTGTCGCCGAGATAATCGCAGAAGTCGAAAAGCTCTCAGATCAGGATATTNAATTCGTCNTTAACACTCATGTGCATCCCNATCATATNTGCGGTAACAGCTTACTGTCCGATTATGGCGTGACAATCGTNGCGCACGACCTGGTGCGCTTGCAGATTCTGGAGGAGCTTCGAATTCCANGCAGGGCGGCGCCTTCTTTCCGGTGCCTGCTGAGTCCGCTCAAGCGGTTCCTACTTTCAGCGAGGCGATAAGCTTTCATTCGCATAGGGAGGAGGTCAGGGTATTCCAAGCTCCACCTGCGCATACCGGTGGCGATAGCTTTTTATAATTCACCGAGTCTGATGTCTTGCACTTGGGAGACGTCTTTCGTACCAATATGTATCCTATTATTGATCATTACAACGGCGGCAGTTTTTTGGGCATGATCGATGCTATGGGCTTGGCGATCGGAATGGCGTGCCCCTATACAAAAGTGATTCCTGGCCACGGTGAAGGCGTTTCCGATCGACACGGTATGCTTGATTATCAGAATTTGTTGTTTACTCTGCGCGATTGGGTGCAGACCCATATCGATGAAGGTCACTCTGTCGAAGAGATGTTCGCGGCTGGGCCAACCCGAGACCTTGACCCCCTGTTAGGGTAGCATACCAAGCTGGATTGCGACGGACTTGTTAGCAATTATCTACATGGAGCTAACGCGGTGATTGCCACTGGCGGCTGCCATTGCGGTAAAGTTTGCTTTCAAGTGGAGGCGGAACTGCCCCGGGAACTGGAAAGGTGCAGCTGCTCGGTATGTTCCAAGTTGGTCAATTGGCATCTGATCGTACCGAACCAACAGTTTTCCCTTTTACAGGTAGAAGAAAATCTTATGACTTACACTTCCAACAGCGGAGTAGCCAAGTACTTTTTTGCAAGACCTAAGGTTTTGGGCTTATTTATGTATCTCGCTCCAATACCGATAGTATGGGCGTTAACGCCAACTGTCCGGACGAGGTGCCGACCTAAGTAGAACTTGTGGATTTTGATGGAGGGAATTGGGAAAAAATACTCATAAACTTTCGCATGAAACCCAAGGTTAATTTATCAGACGAATTACTCGGAGTCGGGTCTTGCTAGCCACTTTTATCAGACATTTCAATTCGATCTGGCTTAGTGCTGTTGCGATCTTCCTACTGTTACTGCTGGTCTATCCGGATCTAGTGACTCGTGACTCCATTGCAGGGCTGCTCGAGGATCTGGGCGCGGGCGCGCTAATTATCTACGTATTGATGAGCCTCACTCGCTCTTTGCTCATGATTCCCTGCACCCCTTTCATCCTTGCCGGTGCTATTACCTTCCCCGATATGCAGATATTCATTATGGTGATCTCCTTCATCGGTATTGTGGTAGGGGCCTTCCTAGTATACAGTTTCCCGTCCTTTGGGAACTATGACCAGCTGTTAGAGCATAAGTACCCGGACAAGATCGCCATGCTGCGAGAAAAGATGCATGGAAAGTACTCTTTTTGGATCATCGCAGGCTGGTCGTTTTTCCCCCTAGTACCGACGGATGTCATCTGCTACGTGGCTGGGATGGTGAAATTGCCTTATAAGAGAATGGTGGTCCCCCTTCTGATTGGGGAAATTCCGCTAGTGAGCACTTATGTATTTCTGGGGTCAGAAATTGGTGAATGGTTAAGGATATGACAGCCAGATTTCAATTCAGCGATTCTATAAAGCTGATAAAGAACATTAGAACTACGGGCACCATCGCTCCGAGTTCAAGAATCTTGATCAAGGATCTGCTGCGTCCCATCGACTTTGCGTCTACTCGTTGCATCGTAGAACTAGGGCCAGGCAACGGTTGTGTCACTGCTGCATTATTAAAGCGCATGCACCCCGAATGCCAATTAATTTGCCTTGAGCTCAACGATGAATTCGCCGCTCAACTCGGTAACATCTGTGACCCTCGCCTGCATGTCTACAATGCCTGTGCAACTTCCATTAGGAAGATTCTCGATGAACACGAGCTTGATCTGGTAGATCATATGGTCTCAAGTCTGCCGCTGTCTATTATCGATGACGAAACTGTAAGCCGGATTCTCGCTACCGTGGGCACAAATCTCAGACCCGGTGGCGGCTTCCAACAGTTCCAGTACAGTCTGGCCAACTACAGCGATATGAAGCCCATGTTTAGCAATGTAAAACTGCGCTTCACCCTCCGTAATNTGCCGCCCGCGTTTGTGTACGACTGCGTTAAGTAGTTTGCTTTAGTCTCGTAGTACCACTTCCCTTCTTGCTTTACTGGATAGATATGCTGCGTGCGCGAGTCCTGCGCTAGGACAGCAGCCTTAATCGTCAGCCTTGAGGGGAAAAGNNCAAAATATCTTAGGCCATTGCTGNTGGAAATCAGTCAGAAGAAATGCGGAAATTGAGTNATTTGCGATTAGACATTTTCTGATTAATTTTCTTTGGCTGCGTTGTCGCTAAAACTGGNCACGCCNCTGAGTAATTGGAATCTCTGGATCTGTAAGAGCTGNCTTTCTACTATACTGAAACGTTAGTTTCCGTATAGTAGGCTGCTAGAATCTAAAATCTTCCCCCTAAACAGCCTTGGTATGTAGTTTGGGAACCGAGCCCCCATGAGGGTTCACGGCGTGTCGAAGAAGTTAGCACCGAACCCTTGTCTGCCACTGAACTGCACGCCGTGGTAAGAGAAACTAGTCAGGCAACGCAAAAGCCAACAACTCCGGTGAATGNTTACGATCNCCTATCGCCACCAGCAAGTACTGTTTGCNCTCATAGACATAGCTGATGGGAGGNTTGCTGGTGCCGGCATCCAGTTCGATTTCCCACACCACCTCACCATTGGTCTTATCGTAGGCGCGGAACCAGGGGCCGCCGCTATTGGTTGCGATTTCAACCGGCATATCTGGAGGTATGCGTCCGCCGGGGCGCTGACCGGTCAATCCCTCTCCAATGAAGAGCAGACTTTTGGTAAGCAGGGGTGAGGGTCGACCGGGTACCCCCAACTTGCCCAGACTCAGATCGGCGATAGCCGGGTTGTCCACCGGTCCCCAACCGTTGGGCACCATCCACTCATGCTCGCCAGTATTCATATTGATTGCCGTAATGCGGCCATAGGGGGGTTTGAACAGTGGCAGGCCTTGAGGGCCGGCGATCCAGCGTCTGGAGCCTTTAACATAGGAGAGGTTGGTGACCTCCGGGTCACCCGGCAGCAAATCTGCGACAAAGGCAGAAGTGATGGAAGGTATATAAAGCATACCCGTTTCCGGATCGAAGGCAGCACCCTGCACATCGGCGCCACCCTGCGAGCCAGGTAGTTGGATTGTGCCCNGAGTGCCATTCTCGGTGCTTATGGAGGGTGGTGTGAACAGGGGGCCAGTGACGTAGTTGCTGACGATTTCNAATGCTTGAGCGCGAAGCTCCAGTGTGAAGTCGATCAGGTTGTCTTCCGTTGAACCCTGGCGATCGAANGGCGCTGGTTTGCTTGGAAAGGGCTGTGTTGGAGATATAACCTCGCCCGGAACATCAGACACGGGCACTGTGCGTTCCTCAATGTCCCACACGGGCTCGCCAGTCTCGCGGTCAAATACGAACACAAAAGCTTGCTTGGTTAGCTGCGCCACCGCCTTGATTTCACGGCCATCCACGTTGAGATCCATGAGAATTGGAGCGGCCGGTGGGTCGTAGTCCCAAAGACCGTGATGCACGGTCTGGTAATGCCATACCCGTTCGCCGGTTTCTGCATCAACTGCAACCAGGCTTTGACTAAAGAGGTTGTCACCTACTCGGTGTCCGCCATACATGTCATTGGTGGAAGAAGAAATAGGCATGTACACCAGGCCCAACTCTTCGTCGGCACTGAATAAAGCCCAGACTGGCGCGTGACCCGTATAGGACCANGACCGGTCCTGCCAGGTGTCGGTGCCAAACTCACCTTCCTGTGGAATTGTGTGATAAGTCCAGCGCAGCGCGCCAGTTCTTACATCGAAGGCGTGAACGTCACCCCTAAATGCTTCCTTGTTGGAAAAATTGTCAGACATGGCTTGTCCGATGACTACTACATCGCGCACCACCATGGGCACGCCACCCCAGCGGAAGCGTTCGAATTCCGACGGCATGAGCTGTAGATCGACTCTGCCGTCAAAACCAAAATCGGAAATANCGGNGCCGGTAGCTGGATCAAGTGCATATANAAAAGTACCACGTTGCACAAATACGCGCGCTTCATCGCTTTCTTGCCAGAATGCGACCCCGCGAGTTGGAGCGCCTGGAAGACCATCGGCGCCGCCTGGGGGTTCCTGGGTCCAGAGGGTTTCTCCGGTGCCGGGATTAAAGGCTTCAACCAGCCCAACACCATTAGTGATATAGGCTATGCCGTCGACAATTACGGGTGCGGCATTCCAGCTGTTGGTATAACGCTGGTTAGGATTGATATCGAAATAGTACTGGTCAAGTGCGGGCCGTCGCCACGCGAGCTCAAGGTCACCCACGTTATCGAGGTTGATACTATCCAGCGACGTGTATTTGGTGCTGCCAATATCGCCGCCATAGGCCTGCCACTCACCATTCTGCGCGCCGTTGCCCGCGCTGGCAAAGGAACCGGGCGCGGTCTGCTCTGTTGCATTTACTCGGGTGAGCGCTGAATCAGGAGACCCGGATGGTGACGTGTCGCTGTCGATTGTGGCGGATTGTTCGCCACAGGCCAATAGCAGTGCCGTAATTGTCGGCAGGGTGAGGAGTTTCGCGTGAGACGGCTTGGTCATGGGTGACGCTCCATTCTTGGTGTTTTACCCGATTCTAACCAAAATTCGTGCGTTGGAGAAAAGCATTTATGAAGCAGCTGCCAATAAAGGGTGTTGAAACTTGTCTGGGGAGGGCATAGTCTCGGGCATTGGCGCTTTGGTGCGGTGCAGTCATGACTTGGCCAGGGATGATATTTACTCCGAACGCTATAAGAATCCTAATAATACAAATAAAAAGGAGCCTGATCAGAGCGTAACGGGCCTGACCAGGCCCCTGCTTCGCGTCCTCGAGAGGATTGTATCACCAGCAGGTGAGGTCTAGATNAAATTTTTGATATGCGTCCGTCGTTTCATGGCTATTCATCCAGTAGCTAGTAGCATCGTTAAGTGGNACTACTAGCGCGCGTNGAACGCTATGAATGGCGCCAAGCGCGCAAATGTGGCCTGGACTGTGGACCTCTATCTGTCAGATATTAGCGAAAAACAACCGGCTATCAAATTCAATCTCCCATCGGATTCGGATGACGACGATCAATTTCTGGAATGTAATAAGAGGAACATCAAGATCATCGATGACTTCTTTGCGAATAACACGGTTCGCTCCAAATACTGCCGCGACAACCTCGAAATCTATATCGCTCGCGCCATCGTCGAGATATTTGATATCGATTTTTGTGATGCCCTGCGTCAGAAACTGTTGTCGATGAACTCGTGCTTCAGACCAAAGAGCAGCTTGACGAGTTGCTGGCAGANACCAATTCCAGCTACACCGNGGCNGTGAACGACTNCGTCCGTGTGTTTNGCAACGGCTTAAGCGATGGNTCCGAAGAAGAGCTGGAGATTGTGGAAAGTAAGCAACTCAGCGCGCGTGAAATGTTAGACAAGAACGTTGGCGTCGTTGATCATGAGCTGACCATNCGGAAAAAAGTNGGAAGCCAGAAATAATAAGCGAAACACTGAAAGTGGTGGTCGGTGGTCGAGAGCGGTTCAACTTGACGTTCAAATTAGCCTAGAAGAATTAGAAGAAAATGAGTGTGAGAGCGAAANCATAATTTATTAAACCTCAGAAGAAACAACAAAAACTANACAGGANNCTTACNATGGCAAAACCTTNCTCTCTCACACGCCGTCAGGCAATGATCGCCCTATCTTCATTGCCATTTNNNCAAGCTCGACACTTATTCGCTGCGACGGAAAACAGGATGCGCGGCGCACTGATGATACTGTCGACGCCTTATACCGAAGCAGGCGAAGTCGACTATGAAGATCTTGCCAAAGAGGTGCAGTTCTGTGCGCGCTGTGGCGTTCAGGGTTTGGTGTGGCCGCAAAATTCTAGCGAACAGCGATACTTGTCGCAGAAAGAGCGGATCCGCGGATTCGAAGTGCTGGCAGAAGCCAATCACGACACTGGTATGGTGCTGGTGCTTGGGGTGCAGGCAGAAGACACCGCAGGGATGCTCGAGTATGCCAGGATTGCCGAAGGTCTGGAGCCCGATGGCATGATCGCGATTCCTCCTACTACTGCTCAATCGCTGTCTGATATTCGTGACTACTATGCAGCACTGTGTGAGATCACTGAGCGCCCGATTTTTGTTCAAACCAGTGGCGGCCCGGACATCGAACTCACCATCGATTTTCTGGTTGATTTGGCCGTGGAGTTTCCGCAATGTGGTTATATCAAAGAGGAGTTTGGGCGGGTGCATGAGCGCATGCTGGCTTTACAGGGATACCAGCCTGACCCCATTCGCAGCATATTTGGTGCCACCCTCG
>NYWC01000014.1 GCA_002684935.1 Gammaproteobacteria bacterium | reverse complement strand
CCATGGTGTCATTGCTTGCGGCAATGGTGGGTTCTTGTAGCTTTGATTGACCTATTCCCAGTGCAACTAGAGCTGCTGCCAGAAATGAACCTATCGCCAGTTTCTTGTTTATCATTTTTATTCTCCTCTCTCCGCCCTCACTAGGCAGTCAACACTCACTGCAAGTCCCGAGTATACTGACTAAACACCAAGCAGTATACTCGCAGCCGATTTTATCCGAAGACCACTTGTAAGAATTTGTAACAGCGGTTTCCTATGTAGTTGCATCCCTCCGGGTAGCACCTTATCCTGCACTGATTATGTCGGCATAAGTTGCTGTAAAACAAGAAAAAATATTCAAAGAATAACTAAAGATCAGATCAATAATCAGCACAGAAACGGTATTTCCAGAGGTCACGTTATGATTCCCTTCCGGCGCCTTGTCAGCGCTTTGCTGCTGTTTTCAGCCATTTTCAGCTGGCCGCTGGCGGTTCAAGCCCATGATATTCCCTCTCGCGTCACCGTATTTTCATTCGTCAAGCCTCAGGGAGATCAGCTCACAGTCCTGCTGAGAGTGCCGATGGAAGCGCTAAGCGAAGTGGTATTTCCGCTGCGCGGGCCGGGTTATCTGAGAATCTCGGAGTCTGAAGACGCCCAGGAAGATGCGGCCCGCGTCTACATCACTGAATCTATGCACTTCTATGAAGATGGGGTTGAGCTAGCTGAGAAGGAGCTTGTGACAACCCGGGTGTCATTGCCGTCGAACCGCACCTTTATAAATTATGAAACGGCCATGGAAAACATCATGTCGCCGCCGCTGGACGACAGTGTGAATTTGTTTTGGCGCCAAGGCGTGCTTGATATTTTGGTTACTTACCCAATTCAGTCTGAGAGCTCACAATTCTCTGTGAGCCCAGAATTGGGAACTCTGTCAGAAGAAACGACCACGGTATTGCGATTCTTAGTCCCTAATGGAGCGGAAAGGGTTTTCAACTACGTTGGCAATCCTGGTCTGGTGGAGCTGGATCCGAGATGGCATCAGGCTGCGCTGCGCTTTATCGAAATGGGCTTTCTGCACATCCTTGAAGGCATCGACCATCTCTTGTTTCTGTTCTGTCTCGTGATTCCGTTGCGCAGCATACGTAATCTTATCCCGGTAATTACGTCGTTTACAATTGCTCATTCAATAACCTTGATTAGTTCAGCATTCGGTATGGCACCGGATGTGCTTTGGTTCCCGCCACTTATTGAAACGCTAATTGCACTCTCTATACTCTATATGGCTTTTGAAAATATTGTAGGTGCCAAGTTGGAGCACCGCTGGGTGGTAACCTTTGGTTTCGGCTTAATCCACGGCTTTGGTTTTTCCTTTCTGTTCAGTGAGACACTGCAGTTTGCCGGAGGCCACCTGTTCTCTTCCCTACTGGCCTTCAACGTTGGCGTGGAGCTTGGGCAGCTAATGGTACTGTTGCTGGTGATACCGGTTCTGAATCTGTTGTTTAAATATCTGGTAGATGAGCGAATTGGCTCAATACTGCTGTCAGCCTTGCTTGCTCACAGTGCCTGGCACTGGATGGTGGATCGAGGGGGACAGCTTGGGCAGTTCAGCTTTCAGGCACCGGTTNTGGANGCCTTATTTTTTGCGGCGTTAATGCGATGGGTGATGCTATTGATTGTGGTNCTCGGGATTGGCTGGNGCATGTATGAANTATTTCGACGCTTTTCCCTGATTGAAAGTTTCNACTCTTATGGTGTTGGCAGAAAGNTTAGNGCCAANGCGGAANNCTGACCGGACCGCTTAAGCAACCTTCAGGCNGTCTTGCGCTGGGCCGGAATGAGGTCATCGCGAGAGCTCGCGGTGGANTAGTTTGTGAATTGCATNTTGTAACAATGGCTTNCAGTNNGTTGCGCGGTCTAAGANAGGNTTTTGTNNGGCTATCAGGTACTTACTTGAGAAACGGATTCGCATTACAGTGACCCTTCCTNCNCGCAAATTAATCCNNCAGATCCTTATTTTTNCCNCGGGATTTTTACTGCAATTCAACTCTANTGTCGCCTTGNNAAAGTTCCCAAGGCTGGANAATTTTGCCTTGTTGGATCAGCAGGGTCGTCNACANGAGTTGCGGAAATACGGNGACAGTAAAGCCCTGGTGCTTATCTCTGTTGCCAGCGCTTGCGAGTCGAGCATAGAGAACCTTCCCGAATATCAATTGTTAAGAACTGCGTGGGATCGGCAGGGCATCGAAGTTTTTGGGATTGCTGTCGCGCCAGATGAAAGCCTTGAGTCAGCGCGGTTGTTTGATGAGCTGTATCACTCCGATCTACCTATCTTGCTGGATACAAGTCAGCTTGTTGCTGAGAGTCTTGGTATTGAGAAGATCGGAGAAATCGTTGTTTTTGATCCGGGCAGGCAGCAAATGCTTTATCGTGGCAAGTCCATGCGATTTTCAGTGGTTTACCCAGACGGAACGCAGGATGACGTTTTGAATGTCCCTGACTACAACTTTAACTGGCAGCCTACCTATCGCCTGTCAGAACCTATGCTGCTACCCGCAGGTTCCAGGGTGATAATCGAAGGTGCCTTCGATAACTCCGAGTACAACTTGGACAATCCAGATCCTTGGGCTACGGTGCGAGGTGGCGCATAAAGTTGGGATGAGATGTTTATTGGGTATTTTTCTTATTACAAGACACATTAANNGTGTCCAGGANTGAAAACATGAANACTCTCTTGAGTAAGGCGTTCGTGGCTCTNCTNTGTGCTGCATCATTGGCGTACGCTGCCCCAGACCGGGTGGGTGATTTTGCCCTGCTGGATACCAGCGGTGAGTTTCATCAGTTAAGCCGTTATCGTCACAAGGAAGCCCTGGTGTTGATGGCATTCGATGCGAATTGTGCTGCCATGCCTGCGGCTGTAAATGAGCTAGAGGCTCGCAATGAAGTCTGGCAGGAACAGGGTGTAGCTGTTGCGCTGATCAATGCTTCAGCAAATCAGGATCTGGATAAATTGCGTGAACAACGGGCGGCGCTCGGTATTAATCTACCTGTTATGATAGATAAAGGGCAGTTGGTTTCAGAAACAATGGATTTACGCCACGCGGGTGAAGTGGTGGCTCTGGACCCGGAGCGGCTCTCTTTGCTCTATCGCGGCCCGGTCTCGGCAGATCTGGATTCAACCCTTGAGACTGAGCTTGACGGCAATGCTACCGATACCCTGTTGAGCCCAGCCAGCGGCTGCGAATTACGCTATCCCGGGCGCGAAGTCCATGCCGATGCGGTCCCCGATTACGCCAGCGAAGTGGCACCCATCATTGCCGAGCAATGCGCCTCTTGTCACCGGGAAGGAGGAATCGGGCCTTTTGCGATGGGCAGCCATTTGATGCTGCAAGGCTGGTCGCCGATGATCCGGGAAGTCTTGCTTACCAAGCGGATGCCGCCGATGCAGGTGGATCCATCTTTTGGACATTTTGAAAACGCCAACTATCTGTCCGAAAAGGAACTACAAACCCTGGTGCACTGGATCGATGCTGGTGCACCTCGCGGCATAATCGAAACTGACCCCTTGGCCGAGCTGGAGTTTCCCGATCGGCGCTCCTGGGTGTTGGGTGAGCCGGATTACATCATCAAGGCACCAGCTCATGAAATACCCGCTACCGGTGTGCTGGATTATATCAATGTCGATGTGGATCTGCCCTTCGAAGAAGATAAGTGGGTTAAATCCGTCCAGTTCATTGCCGGCGATGAGTCTGTCCTGCACCATCTGCTCACCTACATTACTTCCCCGCCAGAGGATTTTGATGGTCGTGAATCAGACACCCGTTCTGTAGCGCGCCGTTTTCTTGAAGGTTATGCGCCGGGCAAGATGGATCCCATGACCTTTCCCGCAAATACCGGCGTATTGATCCCCAAGGGCCACAAGCTGTCCATGCAGTTTCATTACACCACCCATGGTCGTCAGACTGTCGATGAGACATTGCTAGGTCTATATTTGTACCAAGAGCCGCCAGAGCATGAAAACTTNACGCGCTCGGTTGCCTCAGTCTTCCGAATACCTCCCTATGCGCGCGAGCACAAAGCCGCCGCTCGTTACACCTTCGNTGAAGATGTGATCGTTACGGGACTTCGAGCGCATATGCATTTCCGTGGCAAGGACATGAAATTCAGNGCTGTGTATCCCGATGGCACAGCGNCTGAATTGCTAAGCGTGCCTTCCTATAGCTATGCCTGGCAGCCGACCTACCAGTTGACCCAGCCAGCCTTGTTGCCTGCAGGCACTACGGTGCATGTGACCGGGACTTTTGATAATTCTGAGCATAACCCCGCTAATCCGGATCCCAGTAAGGAAGTCACCTTTGGTCTGCAGAGTTGGGATGAAATGTTCATCGGCTATTGGACGTATCACCCAGCCGACTGAGGCTGCGCCGCCTTGCGACGGCAGGGCGGCCTCCCATCTGAAGGTTCAATCAGGGTCAGTAAATTCGGCGCCAGCCCCTGTGTTTACTGGTTCTGCGCTTGATTAATCGCTTGGCCCCGCTACCGCTCTTTTGCTATCATAAGAGACTCAAAATCCATAATAACAAGATGGGAGAGTGCTATATGTCCTCGATCTTCATTGTCCTCTTTGGGCTGGTTGGTTTTACTTTTGGGTGGTTCGTCTACTCAAAATTCATCGCGGAAAAGATCTACCGCCTCGATCCCAATTATGAAACCCCGGCCCATAAATTTAATGATGGCGTGGACTATGTTCCCACCAATAAATTCGTGCTTTGGGGTTCGCACTTCACCGCAGTAGCGGGTGCGGCGCCGATTGCCGGACCAGCTTTGGCAGTTTATTGGGGCTGGGCACCTGCCATCTTGTGGGTCACATTCGGGTCAATTTTCTTTGCTGGCGTGCACGACTTCGGCGCTCTGTGGGCGAGTAGCCGTCATGATGGTAAGTCGATTGGTGCGCTTTCTGAGAGTGTGATCGGCAAACGTACCCGAGCGCTATTTATGGTGGTTATCTTCTTATTGCTGATGCTGGTGAATGCGGTCTTCAGCACCATTATCGCCACCGATATGGTGATCTTTCCAACATCGGTATTTCCAGCTTGGGCGGCTATTCCAGTCGCAATCTGTGTCGGCGTGTTGATTCGTCGCAAAGTTAACTTGCTGGTGGTCTCAGTCATTGGTGTAGTTATTCTGTATTTCACCATCTGGGTCGGAAGCGTAATGCCGTTGTATCTGCCTGGCACCGATGATCCTGACTTCCTGCTTGGCCCGAACGGTAACTGGATAATCATCCTGTTTATTTATGCAGGAATTGCCTCGATGTTGCCGGTTTGGTTGCTATTGCAGCCCCGTGACTATATCAACGGTGCGCAGTTGGTGATCGGACTTATAGTTATGTACTCGGCGGTACTGATAGCCATGCCGACAGTGTCTGCTCCGGCCTTCAATCCGAACCTCGCCGAAGGCACTCCGCCATTGTTTCCGATCCTGTTCGTGACCATCGCCTGTGGTGCCTTGTCAGGGTTTCACGGCATTGTCTCCTCCGGTACCAGTTCCAAGCAACTGAGTAACGAAAAAGATGCACGTTTCGTCGGTTATCTGGGGGCGCTCGGAGAGGGTTCTCTTGCCATGATAACCATCGTAGCCGTGACAGGATCACTTTATGCGGCCAATGCTGCAGACTGGTCGGCAATCTACACCAGCTTTAGTGGCGGACCTGGTCAGAAGGGTTTTATCGAAGGCGGAGCGGTTCTCATTTCAACGGGTTGGGGAATACCGGAAGCCTTCTCGCAAACCATGCTCGCCACTATGGTAGTTTTGTTTGCCGGTACGACGATGGATGCAGGTCTTCGTTTGCAGCGTTATATCGTTCAGGAATGGGGCGCCATCTATAATATTCGGCCGCTTAAGAACAACATCATCTCTACTCTGATTGGGGTAGGCTTTTGTTTGCTGTTGGCGTTTGGTGTAACGGCTGGCAACTATCCGGGAGACGGTGGTAATCTCATCTGGCCAGTGTTTGGTGCTACCAATCAGATTCTTGCTAGCCTGACGCTGCTCATTGTGTCCATCTATCTGATGAAGCTGGGGCGGCCCGCTATTTATACTCTGGCGCCAATGGTGTTCATTATATTCATGGCGTTTTGGGCAAGTGTCTGGTACCTGATTGATTACTTCCAGACCGAGCGTTGGTTGCTGGTGGCTTTGAACCTGGCGGTCATGACTGTCAGTGTCATGGTCATGCTGGAAGCGATGTCAGTGATCTCCAAACTTCGAAGTGACGGTGAAGTCGGTGAGGCAGAAGAAGCTGATGCCGCGACAACTGGCGAATAGGTTCAGCACGAGGTTTTAATCTTGGCGTCTCGTTATGGTTTGAGCGACGGGTAAACCAAAGCGAAAATGAGAGCGTGACTAAAGGAGTAGAGTTGTGTGTATGACACATGGCCCTACTCCTTTTTCTATTGCGTTGGTGATGAGATTAACGACGAAGTCCATATGAAGTTCCCGATTGTGAGAAGTAAGCTCGCTAATCGCGAATCGAAAACAACGCACATAATGAAGCTCTCCAGATGACGCAAATCCAGATCTATAACACAGGATCCAATGCTGCTAGCGCGCAACAGTTGCGTGAAAAACGGGCACTTGCTAGCGTATTCATCTACGAGCGCCTGGATTCAACTAATTCTCAGGCCATGCGCGACCTAGCGGCGGGCGAGGCTTGTCCGTTTCTAGTGTTAGCAAGACAGCAGACTGCGGGAAAGGGCAGGAGAGGCAGAATCTGGGAGAGCCCGGCCGGGGCNGGACTCTATTACTCCTTGGCGCTTGAGTTGAAAGTCGAGAATCGCAATCTTGCTGCATTCAGCCTTGTCACCGCATTAAGTGTGCACGCGGCGTTGACAGACTTAGGCGTAACGGGCCTCAATCTGAAGTGGCCGAATGATGTGCTAAATTACGGTCGCAAGCTGAGCGGAATCCTGCTGGAGAGCACGATTCGCGGGGGCAGTCAGTTTCTTGTAATTGGCATCGGTGTTAATTTGAACCTGCCGGCGGCGATTAAAAAAAGTCTGGGTCAACCGGCGACAGATTTGGCTGCTCTGGGTTTGCAGGCTACGGATCCCGATGAGATAGCTTCAACTATTACCGGATATTTGTTCGGCCATGTGGATGAATTCATGAAAACTGGCTTCGCTAGCTTTCAGGCCGAATGGAATAGTCTGGATGCATTTTTGGGACAGGTCATCGAGGTGCAGCTTGGGAATCAACGTACTGTTGGCGAAATGCTGGGTGTAAATGAATTTGGCGAGCTGCGCGTACTCACCGAGCAGGGACAGGAAGTACTGCGCGAAGGGGAAATTCTGCCATCGGTCCGGCGTCTGTCAGTTTCTGGAGAGCATTCGTGATTCTTGAGTTGGACGCAGGCAATAGCCAAATCAAGTGGAGAATACTCACCATGCCGCAGGATGCTGGCATCGAGGTAGCAGCCCACGGCAAATCAGCCACGCTCAATGAATTACAGTCGTCCCTGCCGCTAGATCTGGTGATTAGTTTGGCGCGCGCCTGCAGCGTCCGCGCGGATTCCACCCTGCTGGAGTTCGCGGGATGGGTGCGGCAAAGCTGGGATATTGAGCTGCGGATTGCGCGGGTCAGCTCAAGCTGTGGCGGAGTGACGAATAGCTATGCCGACGTCTCGCGCATGGGAATTGACCGATGGCTTGCGATGGTTGCTGCATTCGGCCAGGCAAGAGGAGCCTGTATTGTGGTTGATGCAGGCACCGCCCTTACGGTTGATCTGGTAAATGCTGATGGTGACCACAGAGGCGGATATATCCTGCCGGGGCTGAACATGATGGCAGATGCCTTGGAGCAGAATACTGGGATAAGGCTGCGAGACCGTCGGTTTAGTGGCCGTATCACCCCGGGCACTTCTACAGAACAAGCAGTCCTGCAGGGTGCATTGGCCAGCGCCATTGCCCTTATCGGCGATTCCGTTGCCAGTTTGAGCTCCAGTGGGGCAAGAGTATCGGTGTACATAAGCGGCGGCGGCGCCGGACTCATCGCTGAGGCCATGGCCTCTAGCGGCGAGTTTGACCTGAATATCGCGCCTGAACTGGTGCTGGATGGCCTTGCCATCGCTTGCCCCGCCTAGGCGGACCCGGAGATCAATGCGTTACATTGTTGTTTTTCTCATATTGGCGAATCTGGCTTATTTAGGCTGGAATTACAGGTATCCATTACCTGAATCCTCAGCCGTGCCGGCACGACCCTTGATCAATTCCGGGCTGACCTTAGTATCAGAATTCGAGAAGCAAACAGGCTTTGCCGCTCTTGAGGCCCGGCGCCAATGCTCGCTGGTGAGTGGTTTTGAATCTGCGGATGATGCCGAAAACTTTATGGCTCAGGCGCGAACCCGCGATCTTCAGGCATTCCTCACTGGTTCGCTGGCCACGAGCAGGTCGCAATATCAGGTATTTCTGCCCCCGACAGCGTCCACTGAGATTGCCCGCCTGACCCTGGCTGACTTGGCCCAGCGGGTTGAGGAGGCTGGGCTAGAGGTCGAAACTTATCTGATTACCCGTGGCGAGCTGCAAAATGCTGTCGCGCTGGGGGTATTTGATAGCGCAACTGAGGCTGTTGTTCTTAGGGACCAGGTCTCGGGACTGGGTTACAGCCCCCAAATCCGGCAATTTGATGCTTTTGTCTCCAGCTTGCAGGTTTGGTTGCGGGCACCCGAATCAGAGCGGATCAACGAGCTTGAATGGCTTGATTTAACTGGGGAAAGGCCTAATCTCAGTCGAGCAGAAAATCTCTGCCAAACGATTGCACAAGCATCCCAATTCCAATAAAATGCCGCCCCTGAGTGAGAGAGCCAGGGATTTTGACCCTTGGGATATCTATAGGGAGGGGTTCCCGAGTGGCCAAAGGGATCAGACTGTAAATCTGACGCGCAAGCTTCGGTGGTTCGAATCCACCCCCCTCCACCACTGATTTTACTTGCTTCTAGCGGGACTTAGATCAGCATTGTGGAAGTGCGACAGACTCGCTTTCAGTAAGCNGTACAGTTATTTGGGTAGAATCGTCAAGAGTTTAGCGGGTATAGTTCAGNGGTAGAACCCCAGCCTTCCAAGCTGGTTGCGCGGGTTCGATTCCCGCTACCCGCTCCAATTCTCGACCTCACTCGGAAANAGAAAANNAGCAACTGANTTCATTNTACTNCTNGGTTTNCNATCAGCTGTTNACNNNAAAGCTGAGGGNGAGCAGGANAGAGTGACTCGAGATTGGCATTAATTGATTGGTTTTAATTAAGGTGANGTTGATTAATTAGTGTTTCAGCTCGCTTAGCTCAGGCGGTAGAGCACTTCATTGGTAATGAAGAGGTCCCCGGTTCAACTCCGGGAGTGAGCACCAGA
>NYWC01000104.1 GCA_002684935.1 Gammaproteobacteria bacterium | reverse complement strand
TGGCCCGGAATCAGACGTTTATGATCCCGACAATATGACCGCAGTTCCTGAAGGAACATTTATTTACCAGCCGCCAGGTGGGCATCATTACGATATGGCCAAAGATGAAGCGGTAACAGTGCAGATCATGGGCGTAGGCCCGGTGGTAACCACCTCGATCCCACAACCCGGAGACTAGCTCAAGGCCCGGTGTGCTTGCGCTTGCCCTTTAGATAGGTACTTGATTTTATCGGAAAAGGTCTCGTATTTGAGATCGGGCAGTCAATGTCGTCAATCTTGTCATACTTGCGGCCCAGTGAGGCAGCGCCCACGTCCAGGAATGACTCGGCCATCCATACCGCAAAAGTTTCGGCCATCATATAGGGTTTAAAGAACATACCTTAGCAATTGCTGCAGCGCTGCACCTTAATATGCTCGTGTTCTTTAATTTCCAGATCGCCATCGCACTTGGGGCATTGCATGATCATGTCCTCCAGAGCGAGTCTTCGATTTAACGCTGACTATGAGTCAAAAAAAATCCGGTTCTAATACCAGGCAGGATTCTAACTTTATCCAAAGCGACAGTATCGACTTGCATTCGACTAGCAAGACTGTCGAGTCGCTTCATCGCTTCAGCAAAATTGGAGTAACAGCATGAAAAGTAGCGACCAGCTGCCTTAATCAGAAGACAGCTTGTTTCAAGGGAGGCGCGGCTTCCGCCCCATCCTGTTTACGATGTGCCTTTTGATCCTGCAGCAACCATCGGTGGGCGTCAATCAAACTGTCAAACACATCCAGACTGGACTCGGTCTCGTCGATACGGCAATACTCTTCCAGGAACGGTTGCAACTCTCTCGTTACAGGCACCGGAAATACGAAAGCTTTCCGATCTCCGTTACGCGAATAGCGAGCCGAGCGAACAAATACCTAACGCGGCATCTGAGGTTCGGTCCCAATCATATCCGCATCGCTAAAATCAAACAGCGCCAGATTACTGCGAGTGCCTGCGTAATGATGGTCAATGCAGTTAGCCAGGTTCATGGGATAGACCTGCCCATAGTAGTGATGACCGTGAGGCCGAGAGAAGGATCAAAGTAGGATTCTACTCCAGGCATTATTCCTGGCAGAGATCAGCAGTTTCAATTATTTGCAGACTAGAAATCACACTCAATGCTTAGCGAGCGACAGTTTCCATAGCTGCGCCGCCAAAGCGCAGCGCCCAAAAGAAACGACCAACTTGTACAAAGGGAATTTTAAGCAATAGAGGCGGTAAATTCTTTTAAGTCGATCACGCTCTGTCCTGTTTAATACAACAAGACAGAGCAATTTTTGAAATGAGAAACACCAGTAGAGACTTGCTATTCAGCGAGCACTGCGTTGACGAAATCACTCAGATTTTGGAAATCTGTCGAACCGCTTTGTAGCTGCACGCCGCCGCTGTGTGCTTGACCCTGTGGTTTAGAGAGAATCAGGTTTGAGCCATTGGGAACGTTCTTAATGTAATTAACTATGATGTTGTAATTTGTGGTTAAGAAATCAGCAGCTGTACTCCTGACATAGAGCAGCGGCGTCCCGCCAGCGACCCCTCCACTCAAATGACATACCACGCAGCGTGGCTGAACAATTTGAGCAGAAATAGATTGCGTGTAGATAGTCAGGCTAGCTGGCTCAGCTGGCGGTGCCGTGCCAATCGAAACGGCAATGGGTGCACCGCTATAGAAAAGCTCGCCTGGAGCAGCAATGGTATCGTAGGCCATAAATACACTCAGAGTCAGGCCTGCCGCGCCTGCTGGCCCCAGCGGAAGGTCGTCTACTACTGTAAGCGGCTCATTGGATGCCAGAGTCTTGTCAGGGCTCGCCGCCTGCAGCGTCGCCAGGTTCATGTCCCATTCCAGGTAGTTGCCAGTCGCATCACGGAACAGGAGCTGCTCACCGAGCTGGGCGACAATGTACAAGTTCCCTACGGTGTTGACATGGGATTCTTCAACCTGAATTGACCCGATAATATCCAGCGGCGTATCAAAATCAAAACTGTTGCCAAAGCTCGCACCATTGTCCGCTGATACTCCCCCGAAGAATTTTGCGCTTGTATTCGCGCCGGTGGCGGTTCCAGCGGTCAATTCGGGCAACTGCTGCGCCAGTGTGGGGAGAGCCCAGCCAACCATAGCAACGGTAGCCAGGATTCTAATCCTGAAAGTTTTCATGGTCCAAGCCTCCTGACTCAAATGTTCCTGGGATTTGATCCTTCTCACATTCACGACCCGCGTGAATAGCTTGCTGCTAGGGCCTGCCTTACTCATTAATACGCACGAAACCCGGAAGGGTTTGCACAGGCAGAGTAAAGCTTGTCTCGTGCTAGTTGAAAGTGAACCACGTCACACTACTTTTATTTCATTGTCCCGCAGTTTAGCTATTTTTGAAACGGCAAAGAGATCATGAAGGTGGCATTGGTCTTCGCCACCAGCTTGTCTTCACAGTGTATGGCTATCTCGGTACGGAACAGCTGCCGGCCGGCATGAATGACTTCGGCATGAGCTACGAGCCTGTTCCCTGTTGGTGGTCGTATAAACGAGATACTGAGATCGGTCGTCGCCGAGAGCTTGCCCTCCGGCCGGATAGAGCGCACGGCGGCACCTGCCGCGGTATCCGCCAGTGACGTGAGAACGCCACCATGCACGCGACCGCCGTTGTTGAGATGGTGATCTTTAAGCTCAATCGTGCATAGCGCCCTTCCCGGCGAGATATCCTGGAGCTCGATGCCAAGAAAATCCCCATAAGGACTCATCAGGATGGGTTCATCTTCCTTGTTCAAATTGCAGCCTCCTCCGCTCCCTCATACCAGCCGCTGTTGNATGCCAAGGAGATGTCTACAGCCTTAAAAGTCAGTGGACTGTTGATCTTAGACTTTGCCACGCTCCACTTCTCGCTGCGACGTCTTGAAACTCAGCTTCTCCCTGCGACGGGATTCGATAGTATCCTGCATCNGCTGACCAATATGGATTTCACCACGCTGATTGGCCAGCTCGATCTGGCGCTCGCGCTCGGCATAGCGATTCACCTGATCAGGCGTGTGCTTATCGTAACAGTGATGACAGCTTATGCCCTTTTGATAGTACTCACTTTCCTTGTCCTGCTCCGTAATCGGCATGCGACAGGCGTGGCACTGATCGTAAGCACCCTGTTCAAGCCTGTGATTTACCGTAACCCTATTGTCAAAGACGAAGCATTCTCCCTGCCATTTACTCTCTGATTCCGGCACATGCTCGAGGTATTTCAGAATACCTCCCTTGAGATGATAAACCTCGTCAAAACCCTGCTGACGTAAATAAGCGGTAGACTTTTCGCAGCGAATACCACCGGTGCAGAACATGGCGACTTTTTTGTGATTGTCAGGATCCAGGTTACGCGCCACATACTCGGGAAACTCTCGGAATGAGTCAGTCTCAGGATTCACCGCCCCATCAAAGGTGCCGATTTCCACCTCATATTTGTTGCGGGTATCCAGTAGCAGCACATCGGGCCTGGAAATCAGCTCATTCCAATCCTCAACATCAACGTAGGTGCCAACGATCTCATTGGGATCGATATCCTGCACCCCCATGGTGACTATTTCTTTTTTGAGCTTAACTTTTGTGCGGTAAAACGGATTGTCCTCCACGTAGGACTCTTTGACTTCCAGTCCTGCGAAGCGCTCGTCCTGCTGCAAAAAATCCAACACTTTATCGATGCCCAGACGGCTGCCGGCGATAGTGCCATTTATACCCTCGGCTGCCAGTAGCAAAGTACCTCGTACTTCAGCTGCCAGCATCGCTTCAAGCAGCGGCTGTCGGAATGCTTCAAAATCGGGAAATCGCGCGAAGCGATAAAGCGCTGCTACTACCACGCCGGGATTCGTGTCGTTCATCTGTCTTCCTCATTGCCTTCCGGAACGTAAAACCGGCGCAAACCCTCTGCACATGCTATCAAATTTTGCTGCTTTGCTGGTAGTTTAGGGCCCACGCAGTTATTTGCGCTTGACCGTGGAATAGTTCTTCATTGCTTTTTGGAAGCTCATAGACTGCACTGAAACGGGCCATTTCCAGATCAGGAGGCATATAAAGCAAGTGAGAAATCCCGCGTCATCGGTGATTTAAGCTATGGACACAGCAACAGTACTTATTGGCTGCGCCGAGGTAGCAATCACGCTCGCTGGCTTTACTTCAATTACCACGATTATCGTCGAGCAGTCTGAGATTTCACTAGACAAGATCAAGATCACTTCCTCATCTGAAGATGCGCGCACAGAATTGGGCCACAAGGAAATAGAAAAGCAAATTCGCAAAGCCGCAGAGCAAGTTTGTGGCGAAAAGGAGCCGCGGCGCGTCGGGTCGATAACGCAAATGGCAGAGAATCGCAGGTGTTATGCACGGGCGATTCAGTCAGGAATGCAAGCGCTGGACCGGGTTGCCTAAACACCTATTCCGGCATGAGTAAACNGCTGNGCCCTTGATAACGCTNGCACCTTAGAGAGCACAGCAAACTTACCTTAAAATCTCGGGCTGGCCTAAAGCCTCTCGGTATCGGCTTCTTATTCGGCCTGCTAGCCAAGTCCTGTATCTCCTATTTAACGCGGTTCCCGTTTCCACCTCATAATTCACTTCAAGCTGCAGATTTCAGGGTCGCTAATTGTTTATACTGATGTTGGATCCGCAACGACACCAGCCCATGAGTGACTCCGATAAACTACTGTACTTACTGCCAGACGTGCGCGATGGCATAAATCGCAAGGAGCGCCTCGTGCTGTACTGCCTGACGCAGACCCAGAACGAGTTCAAAGATCGCAATGTGCCTACGATTACCCTCTATGGCAGAGTGCTGGAACACATTGATATGAGTCAGGCTGAGTTTCAGCAAATTCTCTCGAAGATGGTTGGGCTAACGCGTAACTCGGATGACCCTACCCGGCTAGGCCAGTTATAGGCGTTGCCAAGTCGCACAGCCATGGGTTACATAGACTGTACGAAATTTCTCGCAGCAGGAAAGCTCAGTTGACGCAGTATTGGCCTGGGGATAGCTTTCTTCATTGTGCTCTGGCAAGTCTTTGATAGCCTAGCCCTCAGAATAGACACCCAACCTCGGATTCAAACACGCCATGTTTGTTGAGCGTGTTCAACTGGTAGACTCCCTGTTGCCCCATCGAAGATGGTCGTGGTGGCTGGTGAAAAGACGTGGACAGCGCCATCTGGTATGCAGGACTTCAAGGAGAAACTAATGTCAGCCTATGTAATTGCCAACTACAACATCACCAATCCAGAGGCTTANAAAGCCTATCCCAGGGTTGTCGGCCCTACTATTTTTAACCATGGTGGCGAAATTCTGGTCGCAGACTATAACAGTGAGCAAAGTGAAGCGGGTGGCGCTGATGTGACCATCGTCCTGCGTTTTCCCAGCAAGGATAAAGCCAAGGAATGGTATAACTCGGACGAGTATCAGGAGATCGTGGCTTTGCGTACGGAAAACAGCGAGGGTTTCATGAACTTNGTCGATGAATTCAAGATGCCGGGCTGATTTATGTCATTNGAATCCGAACTTGCCAACCGGGTAGTAAGAGAGCAACACAGGCTAGGTCGCCAGACAGGTGAATAGCCCATCAAAAGAGCTGCTGCACCTGCCATAGCATTGGCTTTGCTATATTGCGCTGCTCTTTCTGTTCAGCAGCGGGCAATTACTCCGCAAGCTGTTAACAGTTACTGGTGGGCCACCTTCCCGGTATGAAGGGCTGTTTTTCGTAGTCCTAATACTGCTGTTTATACCGGCATGACTAAACCAACGGGCACTGGGCATGCAGTGGCATTGAAAAGTCCTATTCGTCCTGCTCGAACTGTTGGTGTTCGCAGCTATTGGGTTTTCGATNTTTTTGATAATTGCAGGCGTTTATCAGTCCACGGCTTTTCTCGCCACCGGCGCGGGACTGTTGTTGCCCTCGTNATACGCCTTGTTTCCGTATGTTTTTCGTTCGCCAGACATTTTGAAGGTGCACGGTGACGCGNAATAGCGGAGAGACGGGTAAATACAGCTGGTACGCTTAAACTAGGCAAGCAAGAGATTTTTTGGTCGACCGCAATCAGTTATTGACCACAGGCAGGTGTGATGGAAAAGGAGCCGGATACTTGCAACCCTTAACGACCTTCACGTCGCCCAAGCAACTGCTTCTTTAATCGAAAACAACAAGCTAAGAAATAACCGGAAGTTTTGAGGGAAGTCCCCACTCCGCCCAGCTACCATCGTAAACCGAAAGCTGCCGATACCCAGCCTCCCAGGCTGCTAGGGTCATTACNCAAGCTGTGATACCTGACCCACAGCTGCTTATGACTTTTTGCTCTGGGCTGGCCAACTCCCCTAGCATTTGCTGCAATTCCGCTCTGTCACGCAGCTTGCCATTATCCAGCACTCTGGCGAAGGGCAGATTGCAAGCCGAGGGCATGTGACCACCTCGGACGCCGGGGCGGGGTTCGGGCGCCGTAGCATTGAACCTCCCCTTGGACCGGACATCGATAATTTGGCTTGCCTTGTCGTCGGTCGCCGCCAGTACCACGTTAAAGTCACAAAACAAATTGTTTCGCTCTTCTGCCTCGAAATCACCTTGCACTTCAGCCGAAGATAAGGCGTCGACGGTGGCCTGACCCGCGACAATCCAGGCGGGTAAGCCGCCGTTCAGCACATAGACCTGATCATGTCCCATGGCACGGAACATCCACCAGGCCCTGGGGCTGGCGTAGAGCCCGACATCATCATAAACAATGATAATACTNTCCNGNTTGACACCAATCTCTCTAACTTTNTCCTGAAACAGCTCAGGGCTTGGCATCATATGGGGCAGGCTGCTATCTGGCTTACAAACTTCCTTGTCGTAATCAAAGCAACGGGCACCAGGAATGGCCGCGAAATTTTNTTCGCTATTTATAGATTCAAAGCCCGGCACAACAGGTGGTACTGAAGCATCCAGAATTACCAGTTCGGCATCCTGAAAATGTTCAACCAACCAGTTAACGTCAACCAGCGCAGAATCTATCATGGCAGCATCTCTCCTGAGTCAGGGACTAGCGNTGGTTTAGAGGCGTTCTCTGAAATCCTGGAGCTTGGCTTTTATCTTGACTGTATTCTCAGGGCCCATGCGCAGTAACAGCTTNTGCACTTCCTGTAAATTTTCGATGCTGGCATCGGCATAAAGATACATGACGGAAGGTTTAACTAATTGAAAAGGCCCCTCAACTTCCTCAGAACGCAGCACATTGCTGATAGCCGATCTCAAGGTGTCATCAAAACTCCGGTCACGAAAACCTATCTCAGCGTAGGCCTGCNGGAACAGCGGCGAGAGCAAGCGATAGAGCGCATAGGCTGCATCAGTATCCAGTGAAGTAAATGTATCCACGATCTCGTTGAAGCGTCCGTGGGCACTGGCTTCCATGACNAANAGATTGTCATCGATATTGCGCACAGGCATCTCTACACCCAGGGGCTTAAAGGGAANGCCAGTCTGCGGATACTCACCACGACTGACNTTCTCAACGAACACNACGAACTTGCGAACTATCTGATCCTGCGCTAACAGGCGAATGACAGCCGTTCCATTCGGGATACCGCTCAACTCATTAAACACAAACACGTCACTGGCATTCAGAGCCGGCAGCTGAATCGTGGTTGATTCCAGCGCCTCTTCTATGACTGGGTCTTCAATCATTACTTCAACTGGAGGCGGCTCAACAATGGGATCGGAAGCCGCTGCAACAGCTAGTTCCGTCTGCGGCTGAATTCTGATTTCAGGCAANATGCTGTTATTGGACGGAGATGATCCCCGAGCAGGGNTANTAGATTCTGTGACGGTGGGCTGCACCGGTGATGCTAGCACCACGGTGGTGGTTCCAGATTCAGGCGCTTCGAAAGTCGCTGCAATGAACACCAGACCCAGCAGGGTCACTGCGGCAACACCAGCAATAACGAATAATCCGGTCTTTTTCATGCAATCTATCCTATTTTCGAGCCAACCAATATTGGCACAGGGGCATGGAGGGCTCAACCAGTTCCGAATGATTACCTAGTGTTTGATTAGACGTCCGCTGCCCGCAAAAGTTTTCCCTGTCGCAAAGAAAAACCCGATAACACTGCTGCCATCGGGTTTCCTCGTGTTACACACTCCGAGCGTGGTGACCCTAGTTTTTAGGAAACCCTAAATCGTCCATGGTCTGCACCAAATCGCGGCCAGCCGTTGCCGGATTAGTTTCTTTATCTATCTTCAGGACGGTGCCATCGGCTCCGATGTAGTAGGTCCAGCGATTCGCAAACCCCACTCCCATTAGCGCACCATAAGCATCAGTCATTTCCTTACTCTCGTCGGCGAGGATCGGGAAACCGGCTTCGTGCTCTGCCGCGAAGGCAGTGTTGTCTTCCAGCGTGTCTACACTGGCCATAAAGTATGCAACGTCGAAATTCTGAATNTCTCTGGCACTGTCACGCAGCGCTTTNCATTGCATAGTTCANCCNCCNGTAAAGGCTTTCGGAAAGAAGGCAATGACTACTGGCTTTTCACCCANAAATTGGGAGAGGCTGTAGNTACTNCCGTCTGAAGCAGGCAATGAAAAATCAGGAGCTTTATCNCCGACTTCCANGGCTGCCGCAAATTGGCTTCCCAGNGCTACTGTNGCGANAATCGCTGTCAGTAGAACTNGAGAGAAGCGCTTGGCAATGTGAGACATAACGTCCTCCAGATGGTTTTTGATGCNCGGCGANTCATCCNCCGAACCNNGNCTTTTTACCCNAACNAGTCGCAAAATGCCAGCAAAATCGGGGCTTTNAGGCAGCCTGCAGTGGGCNTAGAAACGAAATCCGCCACGCTGGCNCTGNAGTGAAGATGCCTCCATTTGCAGCTGAGTGATCTGCGTGTCNAGGTCNGCCCGCTGCACCGCAGTGAGCGAATTGTTGCTCGTCCTTAANCATACGCAGTCGCTCCAGGGTTCGATCAATCTCGTTGGTGTAGCGATAAAGCGCCAGGCGCTTAGCCTNCTGCTGAGACTGACGATAGCGCGGGTTTTCAACCTGCACGTTGACGCATTGCCGCACTAGCTGGCCGGCAGCGTTGCGCCGATTTTGACAGCGCTGCTGGGTGATGTAGCGATTGGCCGTGCCCTCGAAATAGGTATAGGGTGTGTTGGCGATATTTCTGGCCAGCGCCATGTCTGCACGCGACTTGCCATTTAGCAAACCGACCAGGTTTTCGGGTTCCACTTCCTCCGAAAACTCAATATTCATCAGTACACGGCCATAGAAAGTGCTTAGATCTTCCGCCGTGTTCATCAGGCCACGGGAGTTTAACTGCAGGAGGTTTTCACGCAGCAGCCGCAATTTCCACTCGCCATAGCCCTCAGCCGCGTCCAGGTACTGGGAATCAACCGGGGCATACAAGCGACTGCTGATATGGTGATCGAGATGCACGAGGTCATCTACCTCGACCCAATGTTCCATGCGTGAATGATTGTCAATGAGTTGGCCAATAAGCGGGCGCTGCTGTTCGCTGTACAAGCCGGTGTTGATGCGGATAATCTGGAGAGCTTCATTCAATGATCGCGCGGCGCTGTCATAGTCTTCCAATTCGATATAGAGCCGGGCGATGTCGTCGTAGGCTTCGATTAGCGCGGGATTATACACACCCTGTGCGCTCTGCAGCTCGGCAATGGCCTGCTGCCGCTGCCTCAGCTCCAGTGTCAGTTCCCGGGCTCTGGCTGCCTGCCTCGCGGCCTCTGCTGCGTCGGGCACCGCCTTGGCGCGGGCGGCTGCCGCGGCGGCCTGCTCCTCCTCAGCGCCAATTGGGGCGACTGGAGCCTCAAGGCCTGCTTCTGTAGTTGGCTCTTCCTGCGCAACTGCAAGCGCAGACCAGGCCAGCAGCCCGGCAAGGTAGCATCCAGGAAAGTTCCACCCAAGCAAGTTTAATCGTGTAAATATCCGCATAAGCAAAGCAATAGCCGTCGTTCCATCTGCCTACATACTAGCAATATCAGCAGTTTATACGCAGGCTCTAATAAATCTGGACTGAACCAGAAGCTTTATTCTTGGGTATGCAGACTACGCACTCCCCTGCGAAACCACTGCGTGCCAGGACCCGCTTGCACTCAATCAAAAAGTCGCGATGGGATTGAGTGGTGAGCCAGTGCCGCCGATCACCCGCAGTGGTGCTGTAGTAA
>NYWC01000103.1 GCA_002684935.1 Gammaproteobacteria bacterium | reverse complement strand
GAGGTCAAGGAAGTTATGGAGAAATCTGAGCAACAGAGTATGAAGACCTTCGACTCTGCGCTGTTTGACCTCTACAAGCAGGGCAAGATCAGCTACGAGGAAACGCTCAGGAATGCCGACTCGAAAAATAATGCGCGCCTGCGCATTCAATTATCTGACGGCAAGGCTGTTGAAGAGGAAGAGAGGCTTGAAGAAGAGGACGATAGCGGTGGTCTTTCTCTGGCAGGCAAACACGACGAAGAGCCCATGTCCTTCTAAGACGGTCCATTTATGCCCAATTTAAATGATTATCTGGCACTGGATGCCACCGCCATGGCAGCAGGACTGCGTGATGGCGAATTCAAGGCCTCTGAACTGGTAAGCCTCGCGGTCGAGCAGGCTCACCGCGTCAACCCAACAATCAACGCCATAAATGTTGAATGCTACGACGAGGCACTGGCTCTGGCTGCCGATCTCGATGAAAAACCTGCCAGGCTTACCGGCGAGGTAGCAGGTGTCCCTTTTCTGATTAAAGATCTGAGTCTGCTGAAAGGACATGTCGCGACACACGGCAGTTGTTTATACCAGGATGCGATTGCGACACGCAGCGCCAACATCGTGGCGCGCTATCTCGATGCCGGGCTGGTAATCTTGGGCAAGACCAACACACCGGAATTCGGACTTACCCTCACTACAGAACCCGTGGCCAACGGCGCCACCCGAAACCCCTGGAACTTGGACTATTCCACTGGTGGTTCCAGTGGCGGTGCTGCGGCGGCCGTTGCCGCCGGTATCGTTCCAGTAGCCCATGCCACAGACGGTGGCGGCTCTATNCGTATACCAGCTTCCTGCTGCGGGNTGTTTGGCCTGAAGCCAAGCCGCGGACTCACCACCATTGAGAGCGATATCGGCGATAGCTGGAGCGGCATGAGCGTAGGCCATGTGGTGAGCCGAACTGTCCGCGACAGCGCAANGTTTCTCAATCTGATCACCCTTGATGAGGCCAGGCTTTATCCCATNCCGGCAGTACCNCGGTCTTTNAACGAAAATCTTGATGCTGTGCCNAAGGGTTTACGCATCGCGGTGCAAAACCAACATCCATTTGGCGAAGCCCTAGACCCCGATGTAATCGAAGCGGTCGAAAANGCCGCACAGCTTTGCGAATCTCTCGGTCATCACGTGGAATTGGTGCAGCATCCAGCCAACTACAAAGCNGCTGCAGNGGCCATGAACAAACTNGTTTGTATCCACACCTTTCAGGGAGTNAACCGACGCCTGCAGGAGGTGGACATTGAGCTTGATGCCGCAGATGTGGAGAACTCNACTNGNCAGATGGCANAGATGGGCGCNANNTTNAGTGCTGTCGACTATNTNCGTGCCCGGGACNCCCTNACGCAGGCTAGAGCNGCNGATGGCGNTNTTCCACCAGGACTACGATGTATTACTTTCNCCGGTGCTGACCAAAACCACGGCTAAACTNGGCTGGCTGGACATGAATACNGACGACCTNAACGAGTATGGCGCTCGNTTTCGTGCCTACNGNGGGTTCACCGCACTCTATAACGGCACCGGCCAGCCCAGCGCTTCGNTGCCCCTATTTCAGGATTCAGCAGGNCTNCCCNTAGGTNTCATGGCCNCTGCCGCNTGGGGNAATGATCNCTTACTNNTNCANCTGNCAGCACAACTTGAACAAGCCGCGCCTTGGCCACAAATCGCGCCATTTGCCGANANNGACTAGCAGCNCTTTNCNTCCNCCTNNNANNNTTTNNNCCCCCTTCCCTGCGCTCTGNACCCTTCACCCTGANGCCGCCTGNAGGTAGACTACNNGTNTNNACTATAAGATTGATTATTTCTGCGNCCACCCCGGAGAGAATNNATGAAATCAACCAAGCCAATGTGCCACCGCNCTGNCCAATTNCTNTGCGCCNTGGCCNTNACGCTACCCGCAACATTGCTCGCCCAGGAAGCCGAGGTGCCNCGCACCGANTGGGGAGTCCCGGACCTGCAAGGTTTCTGGCGCAACAACACAGTCATGCCCTTCGAGAGGCCCCAGGAACTTGGTAACAAGCAGGCCTACACCGAGGAAGAAGCTATACAGCTCGAGCGCGAGGCGCAGGCGCGGGTTGAGGCTGACAATGAACCTCTGGACCCAAATCGTCCAGCTCCTGCCCTGGAGGCCCTGCCACCGGTAGGCAACTACGACCTGTTCTGGACTGACCGCGGCATGTTCCTACCTACCATTAGCGGAGAATTCCGTACCTCTGCCATCATCGATCCACCCAATGGCCGCATGCCNGAACGGGTAGCCGGATTTGCAGATCGCATGCNGCAGCTGCGCGCTAATATGCCAGCGCGCAACGATGGCCCCGAGGGGCGCGCCCTGGGNGAACGCTGCCTGCTGGCCTTTGGTAACAGCTCCGGCCCGGTGATGTCACCGGTGATGTACAACAGTCATATGCAAATCGTGCAGTCTCCTGGCTATGTCACCATCACCATCGAGATGGCCCATGATGCGCGGATTATCCGAATCGCCGACAACCATGAGGAATATGCTGCCGCCCAGGCGAAATGGATGGGCGACTCCATCGGTCGCTGGGACGGCGATACCCTGATCGTGGAAACCCAGCATTTCAATGGCTGGCAGAGCTATCGTGGCGCGCCAACCGAGAACCTGACTGTGATTGAAACCTTCCACCGTGAAGGACGCAACAAGATCGTGTACGGCTTTACTGTGGATGACCCCACGGTATACACCGCACAATGGTCTGGCGAATACCCTCTCACGCGCATGGACGACCCGATCTACGAGTATGCCTGCCATGAGGGTAATTACGGCATCATTGGAATCCTGGCGGGTGCGCGACGCCTGGAAGTCATGGAAGCGATTGGGATAGAGCGGGCGATCGAGCAGTAATCCTTTTCGGTCATTTTTGCGTATTCACGGGGCAGCTAAGCTTAAAGCTGCCCCGTTTGCTTTGGACCATGAAATTTTAATCTTGCTCTGTAGAATGATACCGCTCTTCAACACCCTGCCAGACACAATTTTGGAGTTTGTTTCTGCAACACGCCGTGAACGCAGCGCGGCCACTAACCATAGATTGGTGTCGTTCGGCCGCACAGGAATCTTGTGCTTCCAAGACGTTTGCCTCACCCCTATAGGCTCGGCGCCCACTCCCTTCGGGCGACGGTCACTAAAACAAACTCCAAAGCCGCGTCCTACAGTCAGGCAAACAGACTGACACTTTGTGCAAATTTCACTGAAATTGGAGTCATATCAAACATGATCACGCTTCATCATCTGGAATACTCCCAATCGTTCCGCATTCTCTGGCTATTGGAAGAATTAGGGGCTGAATACGAGCTTAAGATTTATGAGCGCGACAAGAAGACTCACCAGGCACCCAAAGAGTTGAAGGACTTGTCTCCACTCGGGTCGGCGCCGGTGATTACCGACGGGGATGTGATGCTGGCGGAGAGTAATGCGATCATAGACTACATTCTCGATCAACATCCGGAGTCGAAACTGCGGGTCGAGCTGGGACATGAAGATCGCGCGCGCTATTTGTTCTGGTTGCATGCATCACAGGGATCCATGATGTCGCTTATGCTGATGGAAGCGGTGTTTCAGATTCTGATCTCCAGAGTACCATTCTGGATGCGTCCGCTTATTAAAGCTGTGCTTGGCCAGGCTACTTCCAACTTGATTCATCCGCGCATGAAATCTTTGCTACAGATTGCCGAAGCAGACCTGGATAAAAAGGAGTGGTTTGGCGGTGATCATTTAGCGGCAGCCGACATTGCCCTTATCTATCCCATGGAATCGGCAAAAGAACGTTTTTATCTCGATGTCGACTACCCGAACTGCCTGGCCTGGCTGGAGCGGGTGCATAGCTGTGAGAGCTTCAAGGCAGCATCAGCCAAAGACGGGCGCGAATCGATCACACTGAAGGTTTGATGCAAAGTTTTTAAAAAGGGACACTTGTTACGTTGCTGAGAAAGTTTTGTTGGTCAGCTTTTCGATCAGCAAGCTTAACGAGCGATTCCGTGAAGCACCAGCAAAGAGAGAGTTAAAGTGCGTCGTGTCGCTTGGCTGTGACTTCGGCCATGATTGAAATTGCAATCTCGGCTGGCGTCTTGCTTTGGATTTGAAAGCCAATGGGTGCGTGGAGGGTATCGATCTCATCTTTGGATAGACCCAACTCCGGCAGGCGCTCGCGGCGCGCGGCCGAGGTCCGTTCAGAACCCATGGCGCCCACATAGAACGCATCAGTCTTCAGGGCTTCCATCAAGGCCATGTCATCGACACGCGGATCATGGGCAAGGGCAATGATGCCGCTATAAGGATTACTGAAACGCTCTCTTACAACATCATCTGGCAGGCGCGAAGTTTTTTCCACGCCGGCTACCTCCCAGTTATCCAGATAGTTCGGGCGCGGGTCGCACAATGTTACATCGTACTCCAGCGCCAGCGCCATCTCTGCCACATATTTCGCCACATCACCGGCACCCAACAAAAGTAGTCGATACATGGGGCTGACGCTATGCCTCATGACCTCATCCTGAATCAGCGCCGCCGCCTCGCGACTCTCTGCGCTGACTGAAATAGCACCGGTTTGCAGATCGACCACTCGGCTGATGTGGATGTGATTCTCCAGCGCTGAAGTGAGTTCGGCAAACACAGTCTTGTTGGAGGCCGTGGGCTCGATAAACTCCAGCAGCACATGGAGCTGACCACCACAGGGTAGTTTCAGGCGTGCCTGCTCCTCTTCGCTCATCCCATACATCACTTTGAAGGGCTTACTGCCTTCTGCATCGTACTGGGACTTTAACTGGCCGTTGCGCAATTGTTCGAGAAAGTCCTCTTCTATGCAGCCGCCGGAGATTGAGCCCACCAGTTCGCCATCCAGGGTACAAGCCATCATGGCGCCTATTGGCCGTGGCGAGGAGCCCCAGGTCTTTAAAATGGTGCAAACCCAGACGGGTCGGTCCGACTCCAACCATTTTGATACATGGGTAACGATTTGTTGTTGGCTGCTTAACATCTTGCCTCGTATTTTAACCTAACTGCCTGGTCTCTACTGCATTTATCGCCAGGCTCTTAAGGACCTTATCACCGGTTTAGGCCTAAACTGTGCGCAGCTTCCACTTGCCACGCCAAAAAGCGATCACCCCGATCACACAGGTCAGGTTGTCAGCGGCAAACACCGCCCAGAATACCCCAACCGGCCCCCAGCCAAGCGTCAACGCCAGCACGGAGGCCAACGGGACTTGCACAATCCAGAAACAGAACACGTTGATAAAAGTCGGCGTCATGGTGTCACCCGCGCCGTTAAAGGCCTGGATCACCGCCATGCCAAAACCCCAGCCTACGTAGCCGTAGGCNAATATTTGTAGACACTGGATCGCATAGGCCAGCACATCGGCTTCGCTGGTAAAGAAGGACGCAATCTGATCATCAAACATCAGCATCAGAATAGCTGCAAATGCCATATAGGCTGCGTTGTACTGAGCGATCTTCCAGGTGGTGGTTTCGGCGCGCTCGACCAAGCCTGCCCCAAGGTTCTGCCCTACCAGGGTCGCCGTGGCGTTGCTCAAGCCCCAGGCCGGCAGGATGCTGAACATCACCACCCGCACGGCTATGGTATAGCCCGCTACTGCCCCACTACCAAAGCCGGAGACAATGGACATNAGGAATACCCAACTGGCAGTCGCCACCAGAAACTGCGCAACGCCNCCGACCGAAATGCGCACCAGAGACCAAACGATGCTCATGCGCAGCCCCATGTCTTTAACGTGCAGCTGCAGGCGCCCCTTGCCGCCGACCAGATGATAAAGNCCGTATAGCGCACCAATGGTGCGCCCAATATTGGTTGCGACGGCGGCACCGGTNACGCCGAGTTCCGGGAATGGGCCAACCCCATATATCAGGCAGGGGTCCAGCACGATGTTAATGCCGTTGGCCAGCCACAGCGCCTTCATGGCTATCGTTGCATCTCCAGCACCGCGAAAAATCGCATTGATAAGAAACAGGAACACGATAGAGAAACAGGCACCAAACATCAGGCGCGTATAACCGACGCCAGTTTCGATCACGGCTTCCTCTGCCCCCATCAGCACCAAAATTTCCCGTGCGAAAACCAGGCCCAACAAGCCCACCATCACGGAAACAAAAACCCCCAGCCATATAACCTGACCCGCCGCAATCGAGGCCGCCTCAGGATCTTTTTCACCGATGCGCCTCGCCACCATGGCGGTTGCGCCCATAGAAAGACCGATAGCTATGGCATAGAGCAGCGTGATAACTGCCTCGGTGAGCCCGACAGTGGCTACAGCAGCGGTGCCGAGGCCGGATACAAAGAAGATATCGACAACGGCGAATACGGATTCCATCGCCATTTCCAGGATCATCGGAATGGCGAGCAGGATCGTCACCCGAGCAATGGAACCCTCGGTGTAATTAATTTCTGTGTCGCCGGCGATGGCTTGTTTAAACAGCTGCCAGCCGCTTTCTGATTTTTCTGTTGTCATAACAGGTTCCAATGTTTTTTGAACGTGCAAAAGCAAGACGCAACAAAGTCGCTTGTTGCGGAAGCGAGGAGCGAAGCCGGTCTGTCATTACAGATCAAACGAGATGTCGTGCAAGGTGCCAGCTTAAACTAGATTGTGACTAGTTTATGAAATGAGACTGGAAATAACTTAATGCATGGCGCGAAAATCGCTGAGTGTCAGACCACTACGCCGGAAAGATCGAACTGCTTTATTGGATAAATCTCCTGCTGTGATCAGCCCGTCGAATTATAGATTCCTATTGTCGACGGGCACCAGCGATTGCTGANAAAAAGTATGGTGAGAGGTGATATCAGTCACCTCCCATCGCGCCCAANCCAGAGGGAGGATGTAAACCCTAGTTTCCGGATGGTATCCGNGTGCTCAGGCGCGGTTTAATACGATTTCGAATCCAGGGGTCATCAGTGAATTGACGCGCCTGCTGCGCCGCATCGCTCTGGTCTGTGAGTCGATCGTGCATATCTGCAGCCAGGCTGCCCTGGTTGGCATTGTGGGAAATGCCCGCTTCAACCTCCTGCAGCAGGTAAGCACTAAGATCTTCAGGTATAGCAATACTATCCAGCCGCGCCGCCAGCGACGNGGCATTGCTGGACACTACCGGCAGACTGCGTTGCGCCCTGGTTACTTCCCGAGTGGGGTTAAATCGCTGGTAGGTCTGACTGGTGATGGCATTCTGAGAACTAAAGCGGCTCACGCTGCTACCTGCGCTGATTTCAGCCCTGTCATCACAGGTTATCAGCTCTGATTCCTGCTGCTGAGGAGTGCAATCATAGGCCCATAGCCGCGAAGTACGCCGTGCCTCAACGGCGCGAATGGACTGGACCAGATCTTCCNAACTGGGTAGGACTATCTGCGGGATATTAACTCGTGGTTGCACCGGCGCCACCGGCAGGGGCAGGGGCAGCGGCGTGTCGACGATCTGTTCCGGTCTGGGTTCAGCAATGGGTGGCGACTCACCGACTTCCGCTGGCGCTTGCGGCTCTGCCTGTGCTCCCAAGTCCTCTGCAACCGGGGTTTCCTCTGGCGTTAGCAACGGATTACTCGGTNCCAGGCGGATACTCACGTTATGGGGCAGACTAACGGGATCTGCACCAATACGGACATTCAGAAAGAAACNNAGGATAAGGACATGCATCAGCAGGCTCGCAGCAACTGCGAAAAGCAGCCCGCGCCCTTCCCTCGAGCTAAAAAGCTCGTGCATGGGATGCAGGTGTTGCAAGCTTGACCCCGGAATCGACTGGATTGCCAAATGACCGCGCCGCGCTGCCATCCTATACTGTCTGACAGTTGCAGTGTGCCCGAGTTCTCGGGCCTAGCCTAGCGAAAGTCCAGGCCGGGGGCGGCCTGGGAGGATTCCAGGTTCAGCAGAAAGGATTTGGTTTCAAGCCCACCGCCGAAGCCAGTGAGCTTGCCGTTGCTGCCTATCACGCGATGGCAGGGAATGATTACCGGGATTGGATTCAAGCCATTGGCTGCCCCTACCGCACGAGATGCCTTGGGTCGGCCAACATGGCGGGCTAACTCACCATAACTCCAGGTCTCGCCAAAGGGTATCTGCTGCAGGCCTTGCCAGACCTGGCACTGAAAATCCGTGCCGGCTGGCGCCAGCGGCAGGTCAAATTCCTGGCGTTTGCCGGCAAAGTATTCATCTAGTTGCTTAAGGACCTCCTTAAAGGGCCTTTTGCTCTCCACCCAATTTTGATCATGCCGCCGCTTCATTGAACAGGAGGGAAACCCCAGCAGCTGCAGCGCCTGCTCGTCACCGGCTAGCAATAACTTGCCGATCGGGGTGTCGTGATAATGATAAAAAGTTGTCATTAGCCTGCTCTCTTTATAGATTCTTTTGCATATTATATTTAATGCTAAATTAGATTAATTTTAATTCATATTATCCTGTTTTATATGAATTTATTTATTTTTTCTTGAGATAACCATAATATCGCCAAAGCAGGATCACACAGTAAGCCCGCCAGGGCTGCCAGAGTTCTGCCCGCTCACGCAGTTGTTTCGGGGTCAAGGTTTCTCCCGGCGCCGTCGCGGCTCGACGCAGAATCAGGTCTGAGTGGGGAAACGCATTGGGGTCATTGAGCGCGCGCATGGCGATGTATTGCGCGGTCCATGCCCCTATTCCCATAGTGCTGCAAATCTTCTCAACGAAGGTCTCGGTCTCAACTCCGCAGTCCATACGCAGCTCCCCTACGGCCACCATCCTGGCCACCGCCTGAATCGCCGCAATCCGCTGACCGACTATGCCCATGCCACTCAAATCAGCATCCATCAGCTCTGCCGGCTCCGGGAAGGTATAGGTTAGCCCCTTGAGCTCGCAGTGATAGGGCCTGCCATAGCGCTCTGCAATGCGCGCTACCAGGGTGGACGCGGCCTTCACGGTAACCTGCTGGCCAAGAATAGCCCTTACCGCCACCTCGAAACCGTTCCAGCAGCCCGGCACCCGCTGCCCCGGAAAGCGCTCAACCATAGGGCGGAGCAGTGCATCCTGGTACAGGAAAGCATCAATCTGGGCGCTGTCCGCTCGCAAATCGAACAAAGAACGGACCCGGTCGATGATATGGTAGAGATGACAGGTGTCCGGATAGCTAATCTTGAGATGAACCTGGTGCGCCTCGGCATCGAAACAAGCGAAGAAGTGCCCTGCTTTGTCATCCAGACGGAACGTCCTGGCGTAGATGGACTCGGTAACCGCTTCAACCCCAGGAATCGCCCGATAGGCCAGGAAAGCCAGTATCGCCGGCCAGTCATAGGGCGGCCGGTAGCTCAGGGAGATCTCAATCAGGCCAGATTGTTTAGCAGTAGTATTACGTCTCTCTCTGAGCTGCTTGGGAGAACGGTTGTAAGTCTGGCGAAATACCGCGTTAAAGCGGCGCACACTAACAAAACCGCTGACAAAGCAGATCTCCGACAGGTTCATGCCGGTCTCATCGATCAGCTTCTTGGCAAAATGTAGGCGCCGGGTCTGGGCCACTTCCACTGGCGAAGCGCCCAGATGATCGTTAAATAGCCGGCTGAGCTGGCGCGGGCCCACACCCAGCTGCTCGGCAAGCTCATCCACCGAATTTTCATCCAGAAAACCCTGATCGATAAGCTGCAGGCCCCGGGAAACCTTCCAGGACGCGCCACTCCAGGCTGGCGTGCCAGGCGAAGACTCGGGCCGGCATCGCAGACAGGGCCGAAAACCAGCAGTGGCCGCGGCCGCCGCAGACTTATAGAGCTGCACGTTCTCTTTTTTCGGCACCCGCACTGGGCACACCGGCCGGCAGTAGATGCCGGTAGTCAGCACACCGACGAAGAAGCAGCCGTCAAAGCGTGGATCGCGGGTCTGACGGGCGTCTTCGAAGTCATCTGGGTTTAGGAGCATTTTTCTGCAGCCGTTCAGGTAATGGCAGTCATCATACTCCCAAATCTTGGCAAAACTGGCCGTTTTCGGACGGTATATTCTGGGAAAATTTACCCATGAGTTTTTGTCACGACGTCGGGATTTCGCTGGCCGAACCCTTCCTGCCATAGCCCGCGGGCCGTGGGCTGGTGTATATTAGCGCCCTCTTCCGTTGCACCATTAACTGCGACAACAACAGGCAAAAGCGCAGAAAAATTGCTTTAAGTATCACATTAAGAAAAATTGGAAATCTTATGAATGAAAAGGACTTACGTAAACATTCTAAAATAGTAGTTGATGGTGTTG
The DNA here is from genome assembly GCA_002684935.1 of Gammaproteobacteria bacterium. GTDB lineage: Bacteria > Pseudomonadota > Gammaproteobacteria > Pseudomonadales > Pseudohongiellaceae > UBA9145. The sequence continues at coordinate 2,523 of NYWC01000103.1, read as the reverse complement.
AGCAGGCGCCGAGTCGCTCCATGCTGCGCGCGGTGGGCTTCGAAGATGAGGATTTCAAGAAACCGCAGATCGGCATCGCCTCCACCTGGAGCATGGTGACCCCCTGCAATATGCACATCAACAAGCTGGCGGAAGATGTTAACAAAGGAGCCGATGAGGCCGGTGGCAAGGGCATTATTTACAACGTGCTGACGATTTCCGACGGCATCTCCATGGGCACCGAGGGCATGAAGTATTCCCTGGTCTCCCGTGAAGTGATTGCCGACAGCGTAGAGACGGTATCCGGCTGCATGGGCCATGATGGCATCATCACCATCGGCGGCTGCGACAAGAACATGCCCGGCCTGCTGATGGGCATGGCCCGACTGAATCGCCCTTCTATCTTCATTTACGGCGGCACCATCCAGCCCGGCCCCAATCACACCAATATCATCTCGGTCTTCGAAGCCGTCGGCGGCCATGCAGCGGGTAACGTGTCAGATATCGAGCTGAAGCAGATCGAGGAAACCGCAATTCCGGGCCCCGGTTCCTGCGGCGGCATGTATACCGCCAATACCATGGCTTCGGCTATCGAAGCGATGGGCATGAGCCTGCCCAACAGCTCGGCCCAGGATGCAATCTCCCAGGAAAAAGTGGACGACTGCCTCAGCGCTGGCGAAGCCATCATGCACCTGCTGGAACACGACATTAAGCCCTCAGACATCATGACCCGGGAGGCGTTTGAGAATGCTATCAAGGTGACTATCGCCCTNGGCGGTTCCACCAATGCGGTGCTGCACCTGCTGGCCATGGCCCATACCATCGGCGTGGAGCTGGAACTGGATGACTTTACCCACCTCGGCAAGGACACGCCGATGCTGGCGGACCTCAAGCCCAGCGGCAAATACCTGATGTCTGAACTGATCAAGATCGGCGGCATCCAGCCCCTNATGAAAACCATGCTGGAGGCCGGCATGCTGGATGGTTCCTGCATGACAGTGACCGGCANGNCGCCTCTGNCTGAGAACCTTGTGGGCGTTGCTCCCTATCCAGAAGGCCAGGACATCATTCGCCCTTTGGACCAACCTATCAAGAAAGACTCCCACTTACGCATACTCCGGGGCAACCTGGCTCCAACCGGCTCAGTGGCCAAAATCACCGGCAAGGAAGGCTTATCCTTCCACGGCAATGCCCGAGTGTTTGAGTCGGAAGAAGACTGCCTGAAAGGCATTCTGGACGGTACCGTGGTCAGAGGCGACGTGCTGGTCATCCGCTATGAAGGCCCCAAGGGCGCGCCGGGCATGCGGGAAATGCTCTCACCTACGTCCGCCATCATGGGCAAAGGCATGGGTGAGGACGTGGCTCTCATCACCGATGGCCGTTTTAGCGGCGGTTCCCATGGATTCGTGGTCGGTCACGTGACCCCGGAAGCCATCGAAGGCGGCCCCATCGCAATTGTCGAGACCGGAGACCGCATCGCCATCGATGCTGAAGCCAATACTATTAACCTTGAACTTAGCGACAAGGAAATCGCGGCACGCCTGGCGCAATGGCAGCAGCCGGAGCCCCGCTACAAGCGCGGTGTGCTGGCGAAGTTTGCCGCCAGCGTGGCCTCCGCTTCAGAGGGCGCCGTGACAGACAAATACATATAAATGTTATTTAATTCAATATATTATGATATTTATTTAATTCTTAAACTACAAATAAGATAGGCAAAAACTTAACCTTGCTCACGGTACCCTCATTCTTTAGCGGCATCGGCGAAAGCCTCTCGGGCTCCGTGCTGCAGGCCGGCGCCCTGTGGACGCTGCAAAACGTCCCGGGCTTTCCACCCGTTATCCAGACCGTGCATATTCTTGGCATCGCGGTAATGATGGGCAGCATCGTGCTGCTCAACCTGCGCATACTGGGACTGGCGATCCCCTCCCAATCCGTCACCGAGATCACCAACCGGGTGATGCCGTGGTTCTGGATCGCACTGGCCAGTAACGTGATTTCCGGCGCCTTCTTCGTGTTTGGGCGCCCGATGCGCTATTTCAACAACCCGGTGTTCCTTTGGAAGCTGGCTGCCCTGCTGCCTGCTGTCGCCTTGACGCTGGTGTTTCACTGGCTTAGCAGACGCCAAACGGACTACTGGCAGCTCAGCCCGGAAAGAACGTGGGTGGCCAGGGTGATGTCACTGCTTTCCATCGCGCTCATCATCGCGGTGTGCACGGCCGGGCGCTGGATTGCCTACCTCGAGTACCTGGAGTACCCATTGTGGAGTTTGGAGCCCTATTTCGATGGCTCCGAGTACAGTTTCTGGGTTGGTGTTGAAAACCTGGGTCTGTCTCAGGTCATCGCCGCTACTAACTGGTTTCCGACTCTGGAGACCATTCACGTGATCGCAGCCGCCATGGTGGTCGGCTCCATCCTTTGGGTGGACCTGCGTCTGCTTGGCCTGGCCGCAAACCGCTACCCGATCAGCACCCTCAACCGCGAACTCACCTTCTGGACCTGGGGTGCGTTCAGCATCGCCACCTTTACTGGCCTCGGTATGTTTAT
>NYWC01000102.1 GCA_002684935.1 Gammaproteobacteria bacterium | reverse complement strand
GGGTTCAGCGACAAGAGCGGCCTCGGCGAGTATTTCCAGTTCTGCTTCATTTTTCTGTGCCTGTCCGTAGATTTTCACTATTATGATTTCCTTACTAAAACGTTTTCGGTTTGATGAGCTAGAAGGTTTAAGCTTATTTTAGCCAAAGGGTCAGAATGCTTTATTCTCAACTTCTAAAGTTGAAACCCAACTAGTCTGCTCCCTATGATATTGACTGCTCTATGCTAACCGAAATCTTGTGACTTCTGGAGCACACCAGCCTCGTCGAAGACTTTCCAGGTGCCTACCTTCTTACTATATGAGAATCGTCCCTCATCCCAGAGTTGACCATTAGCATGATATCGCTTCCATACACCGTGCTTCTGCTTTTCATCGTCGAAGCCACCTGTCGCCCTCCGAATATCTGTCTTGAAGAACCACTCCTATCGATCGGAAATTTTTCCATCTTTATAGTTGCCGGAAGACTTTAGCTGGCCATTATTGAGAAAGTACTTCCGTCCTCCTAACTTTTCCCCACTTATGAATTCACCCTGGCAGGAAACCAAGCTGTTCTTGAAGAACTGTTCAACTGGGCCATTCTTCGGGTTACTTTTCTCATCTGGTACAGAGATGTCTCTCGTAATTTTTAGCCCTCAGATCATTTTTTCTTGTTGGCGCAGCCAATGGGTCTGCGTTGGGTTAAATACTATTGCAAGGCGCCCCATCCAACTATGGTTCATGCGTAGCATATAAATTTGTACAGTATTCTGTCCGGCTTGAATTATTCACACCCACCGACATTCAAGATCNCCCAAAATGCGCTTCCNATAAAAAAACGGCTCTCAACACACTGCTGAGAGCCGTTTCTTGTTTCTGGTAGCCCGTCTGACGGGGCTCTCGAATTATCAGATGCGTGAACGAGTCAGCTCCACATCGGCATTGCGCCAGAAAGATTCATAGCGGCGCTTTTCAATAATAGCTTCCTGTTCCTTACCCTGGGCTTCCAGTGCCTGGTACAGACCGAAGGTTGACCAGCCATTCTGCTGATTCCACTCTAGGTCCTTCAGATAAACCTCTTCGGCCTCTTCAGCCTGACCGTTGTCGATCAGCGCCGCACCCAGGTACAGACGGATGGACTGGTTCCAGTCGGGTGGCTCGGTGTAGTTAAGGTTGTCCTGAAAATCCACGGCGTGGCCGTAATGCAGGATTGCGGTTTCCATGTCACCGTTGGCTTCTGCGATCTCGCCCATCAGCGCATGCATGGCCAGGCTGAGTACGTGAGACGCATCGGTTGGGCCAACATTGATTTCGTTCACATCATCTGCGCCGATGGCATCGCGGATTACCTGCACCTGCGCTTCCGCTGGGCCCATGTGGCCCTTGGCAACGTGGGCGCTGCCCATGACATAGGCCCACATGCCTTTCAGGTAGGGAGTCTGTGCGATGGCACTGATCTCTGCGTTGTCGGCATGGATCTTGTCCCACTTGCCGAAGATCTTATCTGTCATCCAGACATGAGCAAGCGTCTTGTGGCTACGTGTGCCAGCAGGATCGATACCTTCCGCGTTGCGGGTTGCCGCTTCATAAGCATCTTCGTAGCTGCCTTGCAGAGTATTGGCATAACGCACGAAATCCAGTGCATGGGGTGCGTGAACCTTATGGTTTAAGAAGTAAGTGCCAATCGAGGGCAGGTCGTTATCGCCCCACACTTCAGCAAACTGTTGATCCACAATCTGTGAGCGGGCATTGATGTCGATGGCCTTCTCATACTCACCTACCCGCAGGTAGATATGGCCCGGCATGTGCACCATGTGACCAGAGATCGGCACGGTGGCTTCCAGTTTCTGGGCCGATGGCATAGCCAGTTCCGGCTGGGAAGACATTTCCATCAAGTGGATATAAAGGTGGTTGGCACCTGGATGGTCATGCACTAGCGCCATGGCTGCCTCGAACGCACCTTTGGCTTCAGCTGTGCCTGGCTTGGCAGAGCCGTCTGGATTCCAGTAGTCCCAGCGGGTGGTGTTCATGTAAGACTCACCAAAGATGGTCGCGATATTGGCATCGTCAGAATACTGGTTGTGCAGGTCACGCATAGCATCCAAAAACGCAAAGTCACGCTCACGATCATCCGGGATAGCATCTTTGTTATAGAGTACGAACATGGCATTAATCATGTCGCGCTCTTTCTGAGTGCCATTGTTGGCCAGTTCCAGCGCCTGTCGAATGGCTTCCAGTCCGGCGCCCTGCGGGTCGTCAGGCAGTCCTGCATAGCGACTGTTAGGGTTGGGCCCAATGGCATGAGCCAGACCGAAGAATGGCATAGGGTTATCTGGTTCCAGTCGCGAGGCTTCCTGAAAAGAGGCAATCGCTTCAGGGAAGTAAAAACTCCAGGACATACGTACGCCCTGATCAAAGTAAGCCTGGGCTGCTTCGGACGCCAAAGAAGTTGGGTAATGATAGTTGCCGCCACCCGGTATCATGGGGGCTAGGGCATCGCTGTCCTGGGCCTGAATTGTCAAGCTCGCGGACATCAAGATTACTGACATACCCAGTGCTATAAGCTTTCGCATGGGGCTCTCCTGGTTAAATGCTTATTGTTTTGAATCGTGTCACTGCAAACGGCTGGCACAGAGACAGGGCCTTGGGCTTGCTTGCGGTGAGGGAGTATAACGCAAGTAGCGGCAAATCGGGTTCTGAAGACAGGTTTTTGTACATAGGTTAACCTAGTAGCCGTAACCTAAGACTCCCCGTAAACCGGAGCCTTCAGAAGACCTGAACAGAATCCAAGCTTTTCCCTAATGAAAATGGCCGAGTTATGACTGAATTAGTACTGGACGTATTCACCGACTACGTCTGACCCTGGTGTTTTCTCAGTACCGTGAGTATTGAAAAGCTGAAAGCAAACTATCCCGTGAAAATTCGCTGGATTCATTTCCCCTTGCATCCGGAAACCCCTATCGAGGGCAAGTCGCTTGCTGAATTGTTCGCCGGACGCGACATCGAGCCCATCAAACAAAGACTGAAAGGCTTGATGGCAGAGGCAGGCCTGCCCTATGGCGAGCGCACCCATACCTATAACAGTCGCCTGGCACAGGAGTTGGGCAAATGGGCTGACACCCAGGAAGGCGGTGAGGCGATTCACGATGCGCTTTACAAGGCCTACTTTGTCGACAACATCAACTTGTCCGATGTTGAACAGCTGGTGGCAGTCGCCGAACAAGCCGGCCTAGATGGCGTCGCGGCACGTGAGGTCATAGAAACTCGCAGCTTCAAGAATGCCGTGGATGCCGACTGGCAGCGCGCGCGCGAGATGGGCATCACCGGCGTGCCCACCTTCTACCAGAACGATCTGGTGGTGGTAGGATGCCAGCCATACGAAACGTTGGAACGGTTTGTGAAACACTTGCTCGAGCTGAAGCAAAAGCAAGCTCAGTAATAGATAAATCATCAAACCTAAATCTGACAACAAAAGAGTCGGCAGTGAGAGGTTAAGAAACATGAGCACGAGAAGAGCGCTTATCACCTGTGTTGAACGTTACATGGGAGCAGCAATTCAGGAAAAATTTGAAGCAGACGGCATCGAAGTGGTGACTGGCAGCTATCCGATGCATTCCCAATCAGAGTGTGAGGCGCTGGTGAAGTCCGCCGGTGAGATCGATATCCTGGTGGCGAACCTGGCGGAGCCACCCATGACCGGGCCCGTGCAAAAAATAGAGAATGCCGACTGGAATAAACTATTTGATTCCCTGGTGCATCCACTGATGTACCTGATACGTGCGATCACACCGCAGATGGTAAAGAGACAGTCTGGCAAGATAATCGCTGTCACCAGCGCAGCGCCCGTAAAGGGCATCGCCAACAATGCGGCTTATTGCGCGGCACGCGGTGCTCAAAATGGTTTCATCAAGGCAGTAGGTCTGGAGCTGGCGCGCAACAATGTCCATGTCAACGCCATTGCCCAGAACTATATCAACAACAATACCTATTATCCCGACGACATTCTGGAAAATGAAAAATTCCTCGATCATGTGAAGCGCAATGTGCCTACCAACAAAGTAGGTACCGCCTCAGAAACAGCGGAGCTTGCTGCTTATCTGTCCAGCGATAAATGCAATCACATGGTGGGGCAGATTATTCCACTGGCAGGTGGTTGGATTACTTAGTTAAGGCTGATTCAAGCCGGAAAGGGCTGAAGGGGTTTCTCGTAGCTATGTGTAGCTGCTGATTATATCTATCACCTTGCATAGTTGAATCAGGACTCACTTTGTTCCTAGAGTCTAATTCCTAAGTTTTTCTTCTTGGGTTTTTCATTCTAGGTTTTCTTCCTAGATTTTTCTTCCCAGGGTTTTATTGTTGAGACCCCGCCACCACACCCTTGTCGTGTAGTGCGCCTATCTCTGCGTCACCAAGCCCAAGTAGCTCACTTAGAATCTCATCGGTATGCTGTCCCAACAGCGGTGCGGGGNGNATCANTTCACGCTCAGTTACACCAAAACTCAGGGGCTGACCTGGCACCAGGTAGTCACCAATGCCAGGCTGAGTGACGGTTTGAAACAAGGGGTTGTCCTCGGAGCAGTCAATGTCTTCGTTGACGAGCTCGTCGATGTTTTGATAGGGGCCCCAGGTCGCACCCTCTGCATCAAGCGNCTTGGCGACGACCAGNAANTCATGAGTGGCAAACCANGGCGTAAACAGCTCACGAATCTGCTCCTTGGCCTGAAAGCGATCNCCCTCTCTGTTGAAATCCAATTGCAGCTCTTGCCGCAGCACATCGATTGCTGCCTCAGTTCCGGTGACCTTAACCAGTGCCTGCCACTGCTTGGGACTGACCCCAACCACCATCACGCGCTTGCCATCGCGACAAGCAAAATCATGACCGAACGTACCAAAAATATGNTTGCCCATGGGCTGACGCGCCATGCCATTAAGCTGTGCCTCGGCGATATAACCAAGGTGACCCATAGTCGCCAGCGCNACATCCGCCAGGGTGATGGCAATAAACTGCCCCTCACCGGTGAGACGGCGATGCCGTTCTGCTGCCAACAGGCCCATTGCAATTTGTTGCCCGGTAATCACGTCCCAGGCGGGGAAAGGATTGTTGACGGGGGCTTCGCCGTCACCGCTCAGATAGGGCAGACCTACTTTGCTGTTAATGGTGTAGTCCAGCGCACTGCCCCCATGTCGATCGCCTGTCAGGCTGATAAAGATAAGATCTTCGCGATGCTTACGCAGCGCCTCGTAGGAGAGCCAGCCCTTGGCAGGAAAGTTGGTGACAAACAGTCCGGCGTCATCGCCCGGCGCNGTGATTAACTGGGTGAGTAGCTCNCGNCCCTCATTGCTGCGAAAGTCGACGNCGATNGAGCGTTTGCCCTTGTTGAGGGAATGCCAGTAGAGACTCTTGCCCTCCGCCGTCACCGGCCAGCGTCGGTAATCGATACCGCCACCGATCATGTCGAAGCGAATCACATCGGCCCCAAGCTGTGCCAGGGTCATGCCAGCAGACGGCGCAGCGATGAAAGCGCTGCCTTCAACAATGCGTAACCCTTTAAGAATTGGCTGCAAGGCTTTTGCTCCTTAGCTAGGCGACTTTCAGGTAGCCGTTATTAATGACGACCTTATCCTGTTCGAGGGACTTACAGCGAAACGCGATGTTATTTTCCTCACGCCAGATTTCAGTGCGAATAGTTTCGCCTGAATACACCGGGGCAGAGAAGCGTAAACGTACGCGCTTGAAACGGGCAGGATCATAGTCGCAGCAGGTCTTCATCAGTGCATGGGTCAACACACCCATGGTGCACAGACCATGGAGTATGGGTGATTTATAACCCACATCTCGAGCGACGGATGGAGAGGCATGTAAAGGATTGAAGTCGCCGGATAGTCGATACAGCAAGGCCTGTTGCGGCAGGGTCGGCAGATCACAAATCTCATCCGGNTCGCGGCTCGGCACTGCATCAGTTTTTCNGGTAGGGCGTCGCTCTTTGNTGAAACCGCCATCACCACGNGCCAGTATGGTGGTTATCAGGGTTGCCAGCTCTTCACCAGTCTCGGTATTGGTTACCACTCGATCGGTAACCATTAGCGCACCGCCACGTTCTCCTTTGTCCACTATTTCCGTAAACCGAGTGGTGGCCTCCACGGTGCCCGCCGCTGGCAGGGGTCGATGTAAAATAATCTCCTGGCCCAGATGCAGAATCTTCGCCCAGTCCAGATCAATATCTTCCTCGGTTGCCCAAAATCCCGGGTGCGCCATCATCACGGCCTGACTCGGCAGCACTTTCAGTTTTTCTTCAAAGACAAATTGCAACTCGTCCTCGTCAAGTGGATCCATACCCATGCCTACTCCCAGGGCGTAGAGCATGCAATCTTTTTCCGTGTAGGTATGGGTGATCTTGGGCCACTCTCGATTGAGCAGGTAGTCCGGGTCGATTGCCATTGCGGTGTTGCGTCCCCTGGGATGATTTTCTTGCGTACTGTGNTGGTTACTTATCGGGCGATTGGCTAGTGANTTCAATAGGAGAGACACTGAATTACGACAGTCACTGCAATCAGATTTCCAGCGCCCCTTTTTCCAGCAGCTCTCGTGCCACAACCCGCGTGGCCAAAACTTCTTCGGTGCCTTCAAAGATAGAGAGCACTCGCGCATCAACAAAGTAACGACTCACCGCAGTCTCTTCGGCATAGCCCATGCCACCGTGAATCTGCATGGCTTCCCGAGTGACCCATTCTGCCGCGCGGCAGGCNAAGAGCTTCACCAGACTCGCTTCCATCTGGCCCTTGCCTTCATCCATCATGTTCGCGACAGCGTAGCTGAACTGGCGTGANGCGGTGATGGTCGCAAGCATGCGGGCCANCTTNATGCGNGTNATCTGCAGATCGGCAATTGGGGCACCAAATACCTTGCGCTCGCTGGCGTAGCGCAGTGCCTGTTCATAGGCCGCCTGCATGACACCGGTGGCGCGGGCAGCAGTCTGTATACGACCACCGGCGAAGCCGGCCATGGTGTAGTAGAAACCCTTACCCTCGCCCTGTTCTTCACCGATGAGATTTTCTGCCGGCACGAAATAGTCCTCAAAAAACAGGTCATAGGAATGCATGCCGCGATAGCCGAGAGTCGCGATGGCCTTGCCGGTGAGAGTGCCGCCTCGCCCTTGCTTGTGGCTAAAACTGTGCCCCTCATATATAGGTTTCTTGACCAGGAACAGGCTCAGTCCTTTATAGCCTAATGATGTATCTGGATTGGTCCGGGCCAATACCACCAGCACCTCAGAGCGACCAGCAAAAGTACACCAGGTTTTGGCACCGTTGAGCAGCCAGCCACCCTCTGTTCTGCTGGCCTTGAGCGAAACCGCGGCGACATCAGAACCGGTATTGGGTTCGGTGATGGAAATAGCGCAGAGTTCCTTACCCGCTGCCAGAGGTGGCAGCCACTTTTCCTGCTGNGCCGACGTACCCCCAGCGAGCAGGGCTCGGGCGGCGATCTCTGGTCGGGTAATCAGACTGCCGGCGGCACCGAGAGAGCCNCGCGACAANTCCTCGGTGACCACGATCATGCCCAGNCTGTCCGGCTTGTCATCTGGCTGCAGTCCACCNAAGCGCTCCGGNATACAGGTACCNAAACAGCCCATCTCGGCAGCCNGACCAATGATCTGTTCNGGAATGTCCAGGTCNTCGCGGTGNATNGATTCGGCCAGCGGTGCGACCACCTCATCGGCAAAGCGTTTGAAGGTGTTGGCGATTAACTCTTTTTCTTCTGACAACCCAGACGGTAGTCGCTGGACAGACATCTCAGACAAATCCCTGCCGACTAAATCATAGAGCAGGTTGCCGCCGTTGAACTCGAGGTAACTGGTTAGTGCCTCGTCAGCAAGAATTGCATCGGCCGAGTGCTTCCCTGCCGATAGATTTCCACCGCCGGCGAAACTGTGCGCCAGTAAATCTCGGGTCTTCTCAGCCACAAAGCTCAATGCCAGAGTCTGGCTAATCACGTCGCCCCGATTACGCTCGGCGTAATCCAGGTAGCTTCGCGCCGCCCAAATATTCGCGCCTTGTACCGCGATGTCGTAGCAGGCCTGCTGATANTGCTCCAGCTTTTTCTCGCTTAGCTTGCCAGCACCGGTTTTAGNATCAGCCCCACAATNGATGCGAATGGTCCTGATCTCGTCNTTTACCATTTTCTGGGCGTGAGTCAGCGCAAGCCGGGCCAACTTGAATTGCTCAGTAATGGAAGGAGAACTTTTTAGCTCAATGTGCTTTTCCAAGGCGACGCCTAACCGTAGGGCCCAACGATAGAAATAGAGCAAATATTTTGATGGGGGAAACCGCCGAGATTGTGATTCAGGCCCATCTTCGGATCTGACAACTGNCGTGCTCCNGCTCTGCCCTGCAACTGCAGATAGNTCTCATAGAGCATGCGCAGACCGGAAGCGCCAATGGGATGACCGAAACACTTGAGCCCGCCGTCTATCTGGCAGGGATTGCTGCCTTCTGCATCAAAGGTGCCATCTAGCACATCTTTTACCCCAGCGCCCTCTTCGGCCAGCTGCAGGTCTTCCATAGTGACCAGCTCAGTGATGGAGAAACAGTCATGCACTTCAGTCATGGTAATTTCATTTTTCGGCTTACGAATGCCGGCCTCATCGTAGGCACGCTGTGAGGCAATGCGAGTCGTCTTCAAATAAGAGCCATCCCAGCTGGCGTGACTGGATTCTGTACCGTTGGATACCGCCAGCTGCAATGCCTTCACCGCGACCAGGTTTTCCTTACCCAGGCTCTTGGCAATCTCTGGCGTGGTTACGATCGCGCAAGCGGAGCCGTCGCTCACGCCGCAGCAATCGAACAGCCCGATGGGCTCAGCGATGAACGGCGCATTAATCGCCTGCTCTTCGGTAATCTCCCGCTGCAGGTGGGCCTTGGGGTTCTTGGCGCCGTTGGCGTGGCTCTTCACCGAGACATGTGCCATGGCGCGCTTCAGGTCATCCTTGTTTACCTTGTGCTTGGCGCGGTAACCAGAAGCCAGCTGGGCGAAGGCGCCGGGGGCAGACAGGTTGGGCCAATACATATCATTTTCTACGCCTCGACTGCGTTGTGGTAAGCCGCCATAACCGGTGTCTTTCAGTTTTTCGACACCAAGGGCGAGTGCAATGTCGCAGGCGCCGGAAGCCACCGCATAGACCGCTCCGCGAAAAGCTTCGGTACCGGTGGCGCACATATTTTCGACCTTGGTGACAGGGATGTAATTAAGGCGCAGGGCAATGGACAGAGGCATGGCGCTGGAGCCCACGTTAAAGGCATCAATCCCGGCGCCAAACCAGGCCGCTTCGATCTGATTGCGTTCAACGCCAGCATCGGCCAAACATTCTTCAAAGGCCTCCACCATGAGATCAGAAGGACTGGAGTCCCAGCGTTCACCGAATTTGCTGCAGCCCATGCCGAGAATGACGACTTTGTCTTTAATTCCACTTGCCATAACTGTCACCGTTTCGTGTTGAGCGAATCTTATCGCTCAGTCTTCAACTATTGCTTTCCAGAAATATTTTCTAAACCCGCGCTGAGGGTCAAACTGCTTGATGCGAAAATGCACGGAGACCCGGGAGCCTGAATCAATGCTGCCTTCCTCAACTTCGGTGAAGTCCATCATCAGCTTGCCCCCGCCATCAAATTCCACCATGCCGAAATAAGCCGGGGGACTCCAATCGAAAGTGAGCCGATCCGCAGTCCAAGTTAACACCGTGCCCTGTTGGCTGGCGAAACTGTAAACATCCTGGCTATCGAGGGCATTACATTCCGGATTAACACAATACTTTTCGCGAGGAATCTGCACGGTGCCACATTCACGGCACTTACCGCCCAGGAAGCTTGTGAGTAAATCCTTGCGCCGGTTATAGCCCGAGAGATAAGTCTGCTTGTCGGCCTCGCCGCGCTTGCCAATATCACGCTCAACCAGGTTATTGAAGCTGAGAAACTTGTTGTAATTGATTTCTTCCCGGCGCCTCATCAAGGCAGCTGATAGACCAAGCCGCGGCTTACACTGTGCCAGCTTGTCGGTTGCGCGAAGCAGTATGGCGTCGCACCCCTGCCCGAAGCCCAGTAATAGAATAGTGTCTCCAGCGAGCGCTGATTCGAGGGCCTTTGCCAACAGTAATAAGGGTTGCGCCGCACCGGCAACGCCGACAGAAGCAATCTGGTTCTCGACTATCGACTCGGCGTTGATGCCCAAGCGTTTAGCCAAGGCTGCGGGCGTGCGTGCCTGGTCGGTGGGAAGAATAAAATGCTTGATGTCAGCCGCAGCCACACCAGCGTCATCAAGGACTGACTCCACCACGGCCGGCACTATCTTCATAAAGCCCTCGTCGCGAATCCAGCGCTCTTCCCAGTCATAGTCGAAATCAGCGCCGTCGCCACGATAGTGATCGATAAAATCCACCGCGTGGGTGGCGACACTCAGGCACTGGGCAATGACGTCATCATCCCCAATCGCCACAGCAGCTGCAGCGTCACCCCACAGCATCTCGGCACGCGAACCTGCCTTGGTACGACGATGCTCTGAAGCAACCAGCAGCTGGTTGCCATTGCGGTTGCTTTCCAGGCAGTTTATCAGGGCGGAAGTCGCCGCGCGCTGAGAAGCTGAAAAGTCCATGGTGCTGATGGTGCGATCCAGGTTAAGCGCCTCGGCAATGACCACAGAGTTTTGTCTGTCCAAAAACGGCAGCGTGGTGGAGGCAAGCTTGAGACTAGAGACATTTGCTTCCGTCAGCGCGGACAGGCAGTCAGTGGTCGCCTCCACTGCCATGGTGATAGTGTCTTCATCCCAGTTACAGATGCTGCGCTCACCCTTAGCAAGACCTTTCAGGCTGGCATCGAACCAGGCATTTGCCTCGGCCATAGCCTGCTTGCCAAGCCTGAGTCTCGGCAGGTAGACGCCGTAAGAAGTAATTCCCTTCATGCTCAATTAACTTACTCTTTTTTATACTGTACGACTAATAACCAGCTTCATGATTTCGGACGATCCGCCATAGATTCGACGCACCCTAGAATCGGCGTAAAGCCGCGAGATCGG
>NYWC01000101.1 GCA_002684935.1 Gammaproteobacteria bacterium | reverse complement strand
GCCAGTGTTTTGAGTCGCGCAGCAGTCTATCAGCAATCCGGGGTAAATCCCATGCCGCTCGGTGCGTCCCAGCTGGGCACATGTCCGTGTGGCAAAGCTGTGGTCAGGAAGTGGTCACAAATGAAAATCCTCTATTGTAAATCCTGACTTGAAACCCATCGCTCGAAACCCCTGACTCTAAACCCTATAATGGCGATCATGACTGAGACTGAAACGTTTGATGTAGTGATTGCCGGTGGCGGCATGGTAGGGACCACCCTAGCGCGCCTACTTAGCGATCTGGACAGCAAAGGTGATCCACTACGGGTTGCGCTGCTTGACCGGGCTAAGTTTGACAAGCTGCGCGCTCCTTTTCTCTCGCAGCCCGATTCTTTCGACCCCCGGGTTAGCGCCCTGACCCTGACTTCCAAGGCGCTTTTTCAGCAACTCGGCGTCTGGCAACACATTGAAGCGATGCGCCAGTGTCCCTATACGGATATGGACGTGTGGGATGCCGAGGGCACCGGCTCCATCCATTTCTCAGCAGCCGAGGTTCAACAGGAGTCGCTTGGCTCCATTGTTGAAAATTCAATAGTGACGGCTGCGCTCTATGAAGACCTCGATGCAAAAGGAAACCTGCGCACTATTTCGCCTTTCAATGTCAGTGCGATCGACAGGAATGAAGTGGGAGAGTATTTACTGCGCGCAGACGATGGCAAGGTGCTCGCTACCCGACTGTTGGTTGCAGCCGATGGCGCCAATTCAAAAGTCCGCGAGCTTGCCGGGTTTCATACCAGGGAATGGGATTACGGACATGCCGCAATTGTCACCGCAGTCCGCACTGAACACCCGCACCAGCATACCGCCTGGCAGCGGTTTATCGACACCGGTCCTTTGGCTTTTCTGCCGCTGGACTCTGGCGAGGATCAGAACCGCTGTTCAATTGTCTGGTCTGTCGTCACTGCGCGCGCCGAGCAGTTGATGGCGCTGCCAGATGAGGAGTTTATGGTGGAACTCGGCAATGCCTTCGAACACCGCCTAGGCAAAATAGAGAGTATGGAGAAACGCTTTCAGGTGCCTTTGCGACAGCGCCACGCGACCGAGTATTTCCAGGATGGTATTGTGCTGGTGGGAGATGCGGCGCATACGATCCACCCTCTTGCGGGCCAGGGTGTCAATCTGGGCTTGCTTGATGCAAAGGCCCTGAGCGAGGAACTAGAGGCAGGTTTGAAGACTGGCAGGAAAGCTAACGACAAACGTATTCTGGAGCGTTACCAACGCCAGCGTAAGCCACACAACTTACGCATGATGTGGGTTATGGAGGGTTTCAAGCATTTGTTTGCAGAGCAGGCGCCGCCTGCGGTTTGGATGCGAAACCTTGGGCTGAGCGCAGTGAATGATGTCGCGCCGGCGAAGAATCTGATTATACGCCACGCCATTGGTATGGCCTGACTCAACTGGATCCCGTTACCTAATCTCGATCTTCTTTCCAGGTTTCGATTTCTTTTACGCCCCGTGGTGACAAGGCATAGATTCCGCGCTCGATTCGATCAAACCAGCCGTAGACATCACGATAGAGAATAGCCCGCGATTTTGGTTCATCCAATTCAGTTGCTATGGCTGCTGCCTTGCTTGGACCATTGCGCTCAAGCAGTCTGGCGATGCGTATGGCACGTTGCCGATATGCAGTCATTAATCCAATGCGGGAATGGGAACCACCCTGATTGGGGTCGCCCATGCGCTGAGCAAACTCACCCAGCAGTCGTTCCTTGCGCAACGAAGATTTTCTTGGCTGATAAGGTGCAGGGTCAAGCACGGCATCTACAAGCTGACTCTGACTTACGGTAATCAGTCCCAAGCCTAGCCTGCGCAGGAGCTTAAGCACATGCTTCCGTTTCGTCTTCAGGAGTGGCGCCGATTTNGGAACGCCAATATAAACCTTATCGGTGAGGGANAGACGTGCAGCCGCCTGCAGAATAAGATTGAGATTCAGGATCAATTTGAGCTCGACAACGACAGGAGACTCAGTGCCGCGAACCGCGACAATATCGCGATCTTTCACTTCACCTTTGACCTCGTAATCCTGCTGTTCCAAAAAGCCTTTGATAGGAAGGTANAGGTCAGCTTCTTTCAAATGACTGCTTCAGTCCTATTGATGGCTGTCGTTACGCTGCCTGCTCAGGATTGCATTCACTGTCATTTGAACTTGCTCACGCAATAACTCTTCAACTTCTTCGTTTTCGTGCAGGCCACAGGCAGAAGGCCATTCCTGGTAAGTTATTGCCGCGGGAATGGAGCCCGAGTTGCGCAACATGACGATGCCGTGNAGCTGCGACCAAACCAGCAGTGTGGTGCTGACCACNTCTTCCTCTTTGCATGGCACCTGGTATTTTTCAAAGATGCCATANACGGCCTTGCGCGCCTTAACCAGGCAGTAGCATGAAACCTTCACAAATTCTGGGGTAGACCACTCCAGTGGTAGAGTNGAGCTAAAGATAAAATGNAACTGCGAGGGGAATTCGCGTGAGAAGTAAAAGTAGGCATAGCACATATCTAACAGAGTCTGCTCTGGGTCATCTGATTCAGGATACTGCGAATCAAAAAAGCGATTGATGTCCTCATAAAGGCGAATCTTGATCGCCATCATCAGCGCATCTTTATCGGCGAAATGGTTATAAACCGCTGAGGGAGTAACACCAACTTCCTTGGCAAGGCGCCGTAGACTCATCGCTTCTAATCCATTAGTGTCGATCAGCTTCATGGCTGCGTTGATCAACGCGTTTTTAACATCGCCATGGTGGTAGGGTTGAGAAGGTTTCAGGACAACAGGAAACATCGTTCAATCTCTTGTTAGATTTGAAAATGATACCGCAGCTGTAGCTGGATCACGTCGTTGTTTTCAAAAGGTAAAAATGGGTAATCAGATTCTGTTTGATAGTCCACTCAAAGCAAACCAAAATCAATANTGTCTGACCAATTGTANTCGGCAGATACCCTGATTACGTGACCGGNGCTACTTACCAATTCATTCCATACTGCAAGAATNTGCAGCCGCTGATTTAGAGNGGTCCAAAGGCGCTGACACCAGCACCTATTTGGTCTTCTGCCAGCAGCATGCTGGACGTGTGCGCTCGGGTATGAACAAGGTCCAGCTCCAAAGAGTATAAGTACTGCGCGAGTTATACCTTGATTGCTGAAGAGTTCGGGTTGNATTTGACCCAGGCAGCGACGCGGGTGTGACGATAGTCNTCTGTTATCAGTGTGCCAAGTGCCAGCTCTTNCCCCGCGANAATTTCCTTGACCCGCGCAATTTCAGTCGGTTCCGAAGCCAGGCTATAGATGTCGTCGATTAAGTAGTCCGTGTTAAGCNCATNCGGATTTCCACTTATGAACTGATAGTTATAGAGAGATAGCATCTGGTTGGCATTGGGATGGAAATCAAATAAGTCTGAAATCGCGGCCAAGGCGGCTAAGGTTTCTGTCGTGAAAATATCCTGTTTACTTGCCCCGGCCTCGATACCAACCAGCAAACATTCATTGTCTCCAAAATTTTCGTACAGGCTGTCGTAGTCAATCAGGGCAGGGTTATCAGCCAGGAAATAGCGCTGGGTGCTGTTGTCGAAAGTGATGGTGCCGCTAGAGAGTATAATGAGGGGAAGCAGCAGCGCCGCTGCGAGGATTGCGGCTCGACGGGCTACGACAAATTCTGCCCACGCGTGAATGAAATCCGCCATGCGTAGCTTCCTCTCTTCCCAGGACGGCTTGGTTCCNTATTTTTCTGGTTATCATGAAAGCCAGCAGGGACCGCGTCATCTGGCACGCCACGAACTTCGTGGTGGCTAGTGTAATACCTCAGACAAGGGCAGATAAAGCCGGGCCTCAGGACTGAATTTTACAATTTAAAAAAGCGAAAACTCTATGTATTAGAATTTCTTATGAAGATATCTTAATGTCAGTCGATACAACTCTTGTGCAAGGTTCCACCCCTACAACTAGGGAATAATTTAGCATTAAGGAGCTGTTTAAGGACATGATTAAGGACAATACCAAGACCGGAAACTTCCCGTTTGATCTGGATCTCAGCANCTTGGATACCGGGAGCATCACTAATATATTGAATGACATTGAGCAGCATCTGCCCCNGATGGAGAGTGAAGGNGACTTGAGCCAGCTGCTNAAAGTCAAAGCATTTTTCGAGGACGAACTTAAAGTCTTNCATCGNTTGCACTAACCCCCCCCTANCTACTTCCTATTNNGCAGGCTTGTTTGCGACCGTATTCAGCCTACTTACTNTTGAATTGGTTTGGTTAGACCGTTGNGGAAGTTTACGCCGCCGTATCTAGGCTTCGCCGTTGTGGCGGGCTGATCTTAATTAAAGTTAGGAATAACGTCATGAAAAAACTCCTGACTCTAGTTGTCACCAGCTTAATGGCATCAGTGGCCGTCGCGCAGCTCGATACGGCCGCATTAGCCTCAGCCATTGACAACCCTAGCCGGCCTGCGCAAGACAAGGAAAGAGATGCCAATCGTAAGGCGCCAGAAGTGCTTTCTTTCCTGGGCCTTGAAGCCGGCATGACGGCAATGGACCTGATTGCCATCGACGGTTGGTAAACGGAAGTCCTCTCTTACGCCGTGGGAGTTAGTGGTAAAGTGAACATGCAAAACAATCCGGGCCGCTTTGTTGACAACAATATGGACATTATCAATGATCGCCTGAGTCGCCGTAGCAATATTGGACATCATCTCGGCCCGGCCTCAGACGTGGCTGTTGGCAGTGTTGATTTCGCCCTGGCGGCGCTCAACTTCAACGATGTTCATAATCCCAATACTGCCACAGCCCAAGGTTTTCTAGGCCAGATCGCAGCAGCTCTCAAGCCGGGTGGCACCCTGGNTTTCATCGACCATGCGGGTAATCATGGTGCCGACAATGCCACTTTGCATCGCATTGCCTTTGAGGACGCGGTGTCCGCCATTGTTAATTCCGGACAGTTTGCGCTGGTAGGCAGCCCCGATATCCTGGATAACCCAGCGAATGACCATAGTGTTGGCCCATTCGACCCCGGCCTCGGCAGAAATACGGATCGATTCTTGCTGAAGTTCGTCAAGCTTTAGCGCAAACACTGCAGAGAGGTTTGTCGATAGGCCCGTACGTTTGGGTCTCTGAGCTTTTTGCGGAGACTCTAACGCGGAGTCTTATAGACCCAGACCCTGAGACCTACACCGTAATGTGCCCTTTTACATATAGCCTGCATGCCAGGCAACAGGGCTGTGCTAGAATCTACCCCCGTTGATTTCGCGTATTCCTCTTTCCAATTTAACGATATTAACTTCCGAGTAAGTCTTGGCCAACAGCGATTCAGCCAGCAAACCTACCGAGACTGCCAGCAGCGCTGAACCGGGTACAGTGCGAAAATTCCTGTCTGTTTTCCAGTACAGCCGAGTCGCTATGAAAATCGTTTGGGGTACCAGTGCAGCACTGACCTTGGTCATGGCTGCAACTACCGTGGTTTCTGGTGTCTTACCGGCCGCTATCGCATCTGTTGGCGGCTTGTTTGTTGATGCGGTCGCTAGCGCTATTCAGAACACAGGCGATGCGGCAGAAGCCGTTCGTAGTGAGATGTTATTTTATGTCTTGGTTGAGGCCGGGCTGGTGGTGATCATGACCGGTGCTCAGAAACTCAACACGGTGTGCCAGTCTATTCTGCGTGTCCTGCTGGGTAATAAAATAAACGTCATGATCCTGGAAAAAGCTCTGACCCTTGAGCTTGCCCATTTTGAGGATGCGGAATACTACGACAAACTCGTTCGCGCGCGTCGGGAAGCCTCCAGCAGGCCCCTGAGTCTGGTCATCAAAACCTTCGACCTGGCACGTGACGTAGTGGCATTGCTCACTATCGGCATTTGGCTATTTCAGTTTTCACCGCTCGCGGTACTGCTGCTGGGCTTGGCCGGCATCCCAGCCTTCCTTGCGGAAGCTAAGTTTTCAGGCGAGGCTTTTCGCATTCATCGGCGCCGTTCCGCTGAGCGCCGCGTGCAGATTTATCTGGAAATGGTGCTGACCCGCGAGGACGGCGTTAAAGAAGTGAAGCTGCTGCAGCTTGGCAAACTGTTCCTGCAGCGCTACGTGGGTATTTTCCGCAAAATCTATAAAGAGGATCGTAAACTCGTCCTGCGCCGGGGCTTCTGGGGTTATGTGCTGGGCTTGCTGACCAGCGCGGCCTTCTATTTTGCCTATGGCTGGGTCGGCTTCGCGGCAATAGCGGGTGCGATCACCATTGGCCAGATGACAATGTATATCGCCCAGTTTCGCCTAGGCCAGAATGCTGTCACCAATAGCTTGACTGCGGTGAACGGCATGTACGAGGATAACCTCTACCTGTCCAATCTCACCGAGTATCTGAATCACAAGGTACCGGAGACCACCGGTACTAAGACTGCTGGACCTGACCCTAGTGATGGCATCCGTATCGAAAACGTTAGCTTCTTTTATCCGGGTAGCGATCTACCCGCTCTCAACGAGGTCAATCTGCATATAAGACCCGGTGAAAGTCTCGCAATAGTCGGAGAAAATGGCAGCGGCAAGACGACCCTGATAAAACTGCTCACCCGGCTCTATCAACCGTCAGAGGGCACAATCTATTTGGAGGGGCTCGACCTTAAAGAGTGGGACATCGATACCTTGCGCAAGAAGATTGGCGTGATCTTTCAGGATTTTGCCCGCTATCAGCTTTTGGTTGGCGAGAATATAGGCATTGGTGATGTTGACGAACTGGAACAGGATGAGCTTATTGAAGAAGCCGCCGAGAAGGGCATGGCTGACGAATTCGTCAAGGATCTGCCCCAGGGTTACAAGACGCAGCTTGGCACCTGGTTTAAAGACGGCAAGGAGCTGAGTGGTGGCCAGTGGCAAAAGATCGCTTTGTCTCGTGCCTTTATGCGCAGCAAAGCAGATATTCTCATACTGGACGAACCTACCGCTGCTATTGATGCGCGTGCCGAGGCTGAGATTTTTTCTCACTTTCGCGCTCTTACTGCTAACAAGATTTCAATCATCATCTCCCATCGCTTCTCCACTGTGCGCATGGCAGACCATATCATCGTACTTGGGAAAGCTGAGATCCTTGAGCAAGGCAGCCACGAGAGATTACTGGCAAGTGGCGGGCAGTATGCCACCCTTTTCAATCTGCAGGCGCAGGGTTACCAATAAGCGCCGGGTGCCTAGGCACACCGGAGCAATAAAAAAATGGACACACCGCTGCTTTATTTTATCGTGGGCCTTCTTGCCCGTATGCTGGGTACAATTCCATTAGGGCCGATTAATCTCACTGTAGTAAAAACCATGGTCGATCACAGCGCCCAATGGGGCACTGAAATCGCGATTGTCGCCTCCCTGATCGAAATCCTCGAAGCCCTTATCGCGATTTGGTTTGGTATGGTTATCAGTAGGTTTTTGGAATCGAATCTTGAGATTTAGCAGGGCGTAGGACTCCTGTTTGTCATCTTGGCGGTTGTGGTTGCGACCAGTAAATCGAGACCGGCAATNGCNGATAAACCGCCTGGAAAAAAACCATTTTGTAAAAAGCGCTTACTCATATCAGCCTTGAATCAGCAGGCAGTACGGTTCTGGATTTTCGCTCTTGCGGCAATATCCCAGTACTTTGAATTCGAATATATCGACATAACGCTTGCTGCTTTTCTGGCCGGCCTGTTCCTGGGAAAATGACTGCGTCTATGGATTCGTGCGAGCCAGCGCCTACCTGAAGACACACCTGTAGGAGAGCAGCGCTTNAGTAAACAAGGTGCTGGCAAGCGTGCNTCTGTTCATCAGCGTGACCCAGATCTGGAATGCATTGGCGCAGTAGTCGATTGCCCACCATGTACTTCGCCAGCCAACTCCGCTACATTAGAAANTCATTCACAGCTTTGAGCTTCGGGCGGAATCAGGAAATGGAAAAGGACTCGCAGTCTGACAAACACCCTGAGCCAGATGTGATTACCCCCCGAATACTGCCCCACCAGGCCGCCGCAGGCCGCGAGCTGAGTCGAGCAAGAACCCGTTTGTTGGTGTGTTTATGGACTCTGCCTGTCTACATGATTGCGATATGGATACTGCTGAATAATCNTCGTGAAATCGATGCAATCATGTTTATCTACATGGGTATGTGGGCAGGTTTTGCTATTGATATGGCGCGACGTCGCTGTCCAATCTGCAAGCAACAGTTTTACGTCAAGAATATCTTGATGAGTCTGCGGGCGCGNCGCTGCGTGCACTGTGGCTTCGATTCACGCAGCTTGGCATTGCCCGCTTCGGAAGATCAGATCACGCTTTAGCTGTGAGCAGTTTCCAGAGCTCCACTACCCGNGGCGGTTGCCCCATTCGCAACACGCCCTGCTTAAACACCTTACCCGACAGCCATAACATCAGCAGAATGCTGGCAATAAGCAGTATGGTGGTGCCGACTACGTCAAAAAGGGGCGGGTTTGCTGCTGCACGATTCATCATCAGATAGGGAGTGAAAAGGGGGAACCAGGACATCGTTCTGACAATCGTATTATTCGGATCCATTACCACGAAGGCCATCATGGCAATCGGAATTATTTGAATTACAATCATGGGCGTCATGAGTGCCTGCGCTTCTTTCAGTGTGTTGCAGAGGCTACCTATAGCCAGAAACACGCCAGAGTATAGTGCGTAGCCGGCAAAGTAATAGAACACGAACCAGGGGATCAGATCTGAACCCAGGATCACCTCCAGTACCTGGTTAAGCAGTTCGGTTTGGGCAGTGCTGTACAGCGAGATAAAGACAGAGAAGGACAGCAACCAGATTCCTATGGTGGTCAGACCTGCCATGCCGATGCCTACCAACTTACCCATCATCANCTCGTCGGCAGTGACCGACGCCAGCAAGACTTCGATGATGCGATTGGATTTTTCCTCAATGGTGTTACTGAGCAAGTACTGCACATTTTGCATCAAGGAAATAAACATCAGGTAAACAAAGCCAATGGGTGCGAACTGACGGAAGGTGTCGGCGACGCTCACCATCTCTTCACCTGCGGTGGCGCTCGGGTCGAGTTGGCTCATTGGCATGCGCGTGCGCTGGACGTTTCGTAGCAGTTCGGTGTTGACTCCAAGGTNTGCATATTCGGATTCCCGAATCTCGGCATTGATACTGCGAATAATGGCATCGGGCAGGCGTGAGTCAGTCAGGTTTCGTGCCCAATATTGCACGCCGCGNTTGGTTCCTTGCGCGGTGGGCATCGCGCCTGGTCGTGCAATATCGCCGTCGATATTTTCCGGAATCAGGATCAGCGCAAACAGGCTGCCCGACTCGCTGCCCGAGCTGANTTCCTGNTCGCCGNTGAGATACGGGCGTAGGGCGGTTACTATCTCTTCAGGCGTAGCCGCAGCACTGATGCCTGNGGGCAGATCGGCGGCAATAAATTGCGGCCCGGGTTGTTCAAACGCCTTAATATCATTACGCAGATAGGGGCTAGCCATTGCCACGGCATAATCGAGACCGCCATTTTTCAGCCACTGTTCCAGTGCGGCGACCTCGTCTGCATCGACATCATCAACTAACTGGTCTGCGGCGTTGCTGGCGTTTGCGGCAGTGAGCTCGAGGTCGGTCTCTTCGCGATTCTCCATCAGGTAATTCACAAATTCCTGCAGGATACGGCGTTGATGCTCCCGTTCAATAGCGACGGCTACGGCGTCTTCATACTGCCCTGACTGATCGATGAGAATAAAGTAGCGGCTTGGGGTGGCGTTGGACAGCGCACTCTGNAGAAAGTACATGCCAATGAAAATCAACGGAATAATCAGAATGGTGATCCAGAATCCCTTGGTGCGGACATTCTCTATATACTCACGCCAGGCAATCAGACGAATCATGTTCATCGCGCGCTGTGCTCCCTGGCTTCGTCCCCAACCAGATGCACAAATACGTCGTGCAGGCTCGGTTCACTGAACTCAAATCGATTCAGGCTGATATCGGCCTCGAAGCAGTGGCGCAAAACGTCCTGCGGATTCACGTATTCTTCAATCTCAACCAGCCATTCTGTCGCGGCATCCTGCGCTGAATTTTGCTCAGCCGGCTTTACCGAGATCACGCCATCAAGTTGCTCGATGGTTTGAATGTCTTCAGAAGTTTCCAATACGACGCGTCGTGGGATACTGCCCTTGGCTTCTGTAAGAGTGCCATCGAAGATTTTTTTACCGCCGGAAATCAAGAGGATTTGGTCACAAAGACGTTCGGCATGCTGCATGACATGNGTGGAGAAAATTATTGTCTGGCCGTTATCGGCCATGTCTTGTATCAATTCTTCCAACACAGTTTGGTTGACCGGATCCAGGCCTGAGAACGGTTCGTCCAGAATCACTAGTTCGGGCTCGTGGGCTACGGCAGCCAGAACCTGAACCTTCTGCCCCATTCCCTTTGACAGTGATTCTACCTTGGCCTCCCCAAAATCTTTAAGGCCATACTTTTCCAGCAACTCCCAGGCTTTGGTTTTCGCTGTCTGTTTATCCATGCCTTTGAGCATGGCGAAATACTGTATAACGGCCCATACCTTCATTTTCTTGTAGAGACCTTTTTCTTCTGGCAAGTAACCGATGCGGTTGCGCACTTTCAGAGCGGAGTCAGTACTGAGGACAGAAATGGAACCACTGCTGGGTTTNATGATCTCCAGAATCATGCGGATGGTTGTGGTTTTGCCGGCACCATTGGGGCCGAGAAAACCATAGATCGAACCTCGTGGGATGCTGAGACTCACATCGTCGACTGCTCTGAACTGACCAAAGTTTTTGACTATGTGCGTAAGGCTGAGGACCGGCTCATTCATTACGGCAAAATTTGGGGCTTGGTGATGAGGCGCAACTACAGCATAGCAGAATTCTGAAACTTCAGATACTGACCAATTTTATTGCCAAGAAACTAATGGAAACGCGACAAACTGCCAGTGTTGACTGGCGCGCGAACATGGTTTTAGGNGAGAAAACAAGCTCTAGCCAAGGAAAGCATCAATTTTTTCCGCTGCCTTGCGACCTTCATCGATGGCTCGCACCACTAATGACTGGCCACTGCGGCAGTCACCCGCGGCAAAAACCTTGGGATGAGAGGTCTGAAAGTCTTCGTATTCCGCCTTGTAGTTGGANCGCTGGTCAAGCTCGAGGCCAAAGCCTTCACTGACGTAGTGCTCCGGGCCAAGAAAGCCCATCGACAGTAGTATCAGGTCGGCTTCCCAAAATTGAGTAGTGCCAGGTATCTCTTGAAAGTTCTTGTCCACTTCAACGGTATTAATACCAAGGAGGCTGCCATCATCATCACGGACAAACTCCTTGCCGGAGATTGAGTAAACCCGGGGGTCATTTCCAAATTTTGCAGCCGCCTCTTCATGGCCGTAATCAACNCGGAATATCAACGGCCAGGTTGGCCACGGATTGTTATCAGAGCGATCGGCCGGTGGCCTTGGCATGATTTCGAAATTGACCAGTGATTTGCAGCCATGACGTAGTGATGTACCAATGCAATCGGTGCCGGTATCACCACCGCCGATCACTATCACGCGTTTGTCTTTGGCACTGATATAGTTGCCGTCTTCCAATTCGGAATCTAACAGGCTCTTAGTGTTTTGTAGTAGAAACTCCATGGCGAAATGCACGCCCTTGCCTTCACGGTGATCGATCTTGAGATCGCGTGGTGTTGTGGCGCCGGTCGCTAACAGGACCGCATCATTGTCAGCAAGCAGTTGNTCCATGCTGACAGCGTTGTCGCCGGAACCACCCACGTCTGNATTGGCGACGAATTCTATGCCTTCTTCTCGCAGCAGATTAACGCGCCGATCGACTANATCTTTCTCCAGCTTCATATTTGGTATGCCGTACATCAGCAGGCCGCCGATGCGATCNTCACGTTCATATACNGTGACTGTGTGACCCGCGTGATTGAGTTGGGCCGCTGCCGCTAGACCTGCGGGGCCGGAACCGATAACAGCCACTTTTTTATCGCTGCGTACAGAGGGAGGGTTGGGCACAACCCAACCTTCTTCGAATCCGCGATCGGCAATGGCGCACTCTATGTTCTTGATGGTGACAGGCGGTTCGTGAATGCCCAAAACGCAAGCTCCCTCGCAGGGAGCCGGACAAACTCTGCCGGTGAATTCAGGGAAGTTGTTGGTTTTATGCAGTCGGTCGAGAGCTTCTTTCCAACGGTTGTTGTAAACTAGGTCATTCCATTCAGGAATCAGGTTATAAACTGGGCAGCCTTCTGCTGACTGACAGAAAGGCACGCCACAGTCCATGCATCGAGCACCCTGCGTAGCAAGATGTTCGTCAAGGTGGTCGGTATAAATTTCCTTGTAGTCGACCAGGCGCTCCATCGCATTGCGATAGGGTTCCGTTTCCCGGTCGAACTCTTTAAATCCTGTTGGCTTACCCATTAATTCCTCTATTCCCTAAACCAGAGGTTTTGGCCACTAAACCCAAATTCTTCCAATCAAGCTGCGGTTGCGGCAGCGCGTTCTGCGAGCACCCGCTTGTAGTCGGTTGGCATGACTTTGACAAACTTGCCGATGCTTTCTTCCCAATGCTCGAGGATGCTTTTGGCGACTGGAGAATCGGTATAGTCCGCGTGCTTTTGAANNAGTTGTTTTAGCTCCAGTATATCTGCTGCAGCAGAAACCTGTTCCAATTCGAATGTTTCAGTATTACACGACCTCTTGAATTCGCCAGCTTCATTCCAGACATAGGCAACGCCGCCACTCATGCCGGCACCAAAATTGCGCCCGGTCTTACCCAGCACAACAACCCGACCGCCTGTCATATATTCGCAACCGTGATCGCCGATGCCTTCCACCACGGCACTGGCCCCNGAGTTACGCACGGCGAACCGCTCAGCGGCAATACCGCGGATGTAGGCTTCGCCGCCAGTGGCACCATATAAAATTACGTTGCCTGCGATGATATTTTCTTCGGCTTTGAAGGAGCTTTGTTTCGGTGGGTAAAGAATTATCTTGCCACCTGACAAGCCCTTACCCAGNTAGTCGTTGGCGTCGCCTTCTACGGCAATAGTGATACCCCTGGCTAGCCATGCGCCCAGGCTCTGCCCGGCAGAGCCATTCAATTTAATATTAATCGTATCCTCAGGCAGCATGTCGGCNCCGTAGCGTTTGCAGACTTCGTTGGACAACATGGTGCCGACAACCCGATTAATATTGATGATCTCGTGCTCAATGTGAACAGTTTCGCCACTTTCCAGTGCTGGCTGCGCCAGTCGAATCAATTCGTTATCCAGTGCCTTCTCTAGGCCATGGTCCTGCTCCTGGGTGCGATAAAACTCGGTGTTTTCGAAAATCACCTGGGCAGGTTCAAGAATTCTGCTGAGATCCAGCCCATTCGCCTTCCAGTGGTCCACTGCCTTATCTGTATCCAGCAAGTCGACGCGACCGATCATTTTATTTACGGTTCGCATGCCGAGCTCTGCCATTATGCTGCGCATTTCTTCTGCCACCATNAACATGTAGTTCACCACNTGCTCAGGTTTGCCTTTGAACTTCTTGCGCAATTCTGGATCCTGAGTGGCAATGCCAACAGGGCAGGTGTTGAGATGACACTTACGCATCATGATGCAACCAAGAGTGATCAGCGGTGCGGTGGAAAAGCCGTACTCTTCCGCACCCAGTAAGGTGGCGATTGCAATATCCCGCCCGGTCTTTAGCTGACCATCGGTCTGTAGGGTCACGCGGGAGCGCAAATTATTCATAACCAGGGTCTGGTGGGTTTCGGCCACGCCGAGTTCCCAGGGTAGACCCGCGTGTTTGATTGAAGTCAATGGCGATGCCCCGGTGCCACCGTCGTGTCCGGCGATGACCAGATGNTCGGTCTTGGCTTTGGTAACCCCCGCGGCAATGGTGCCGACACCNATTTCCGACACNAGCTTGACGCTGATGCGCGCTGCACGATTGGCGTTCTTGAGATCGTGAATCAGCTGTGCGATATCTTCAATGGAGTAAATGTCGTGATGCGGTGGCGGGCTGATTAGTCCCACGCCTGGCGTAGAGTGACGAATGCGGGCAATCTGCTCGTCCACTTTGCCGCCGGGAAGTTCTCCGCCTTCGCCAGGCTTCGCGCCCTGTGCAATCTTGATCTGCAGNTCGTCGGCATTGGTGAGATACCACGCGGTCACGCCAAAGCGACCCGAAGCAACTTGCTTAATCGCGGAGCGCTTGGAGTCACCGTTTGCCATGGGNAGGAAACGCGCNGGATCTTCGCCGCCTTCGCCGGTGTTGGACTTACCGCCAAGACGGTTCATNGCCACGGCCAGAGACTCGTGGCTTTCCTGGGAGATCGAACCGAAACTCATGGCACCGGTAGCGAAGCGCTTGACGATTTCACTGGCTGGTTCAACTTCCTCGATCGGAATGGAAGAATTCGCATCGGTGCGGAACTTCAAGAGGCCACGCAAAGTGCACTGCCGGGTTGCGTCTTCATTCACATGGCGAGCAAATTCGGCGTAGGCCTCGCGGCTGTTGTTGCGTGAAGCAAGTTGCAGGTTAAAGATCGTATTGGGGTTCCACATGTGGGCATCACCGCCCGTGCGCCAGTGGAAGTCGCCTGGATTATTGAGCACCGGAATGCGCTCTGAATCTTTCGCTGGATAGCCGAGACTGTGCCGGCGCCGACTCTCATCGATCAAGACGTCGAAGTTCACCCCCTGCACGCGGCTGGCGGTGCCTGCAAAACACTTGTCGATTATCTCTTCGGCCAGTCCAACGGCCTCAAAGATTTGTGCACCCTTATATGAGTGCAGGGTAGAGATGCCCATCTTCGCCATGACCTTCATCATGCCTTTGGCGACCCCTTTCTTGTAGCCGGCCACGAGGTCGTCTTCGGTGGGGTACTTGTCTCCCAACAGGCCTTCTTTGTTGGCCTGCCACAGCGCTTCGAAGGCCAGATAGGGATTGATAGCGTCCGCACCGAATCCGGTGAGCAGACAGTGATGGTGCACTTCTCTGGCTTCACCGGTTTCGACGATTATACCTATCTGAGTGCGCTGCTCTTTCTTGACCAAGTGATGATGCACAGCACCGGTTGCAACCAGTGCGCTCAGAGGAATGCGATGCTGAGAAGTATTTCGATCGGACAGGATAATGAACGCATAGCCATCGCTAATGGCCTGGGTGGCTTCCGCACAAATGCGTTCAATCGCATTCATAAAGCCGTTGCTCTCCCCGGCCTCGAAAGTAATGTCTATCACTTGAGAGTGCATGCCTTGATGGTCGATATTTTTTAAATCCACAAGCTGGCGATTAGACAGGATCGGATGTTCCAGGCTCAGGCGGTGGGCTTGTTCTGGCGTTGTTTCCAGCAAATTACCCTCAGGACCGATGAAGCACCGCAGTGACATCACAACTTCTTCGCGAATTGAATCGATTGGTGGATTGGTTACCTGGGCAAACAACTGCTTAAAATAGTCATAGATCATGCGTGGTTTGTCAGAGAGACAAGCCAATGCGGAATCATTGCCCATTGAACCCAATGGGTCTCGAGCTTCAGTCACCAGGGGAATTAGCATGAACTGCATTGTTTCAGTGGTATAACCGAACGACTGCATGCGTTGCAGTGTATTTTCGTTGTCGAGGGAATGCGCTTCCTCGGTGCCAGCGATATCGGCGAGCGTGACGCGTTGCTCGGCCAACCATTCGCCGTAAGGGCGTTTGCTGCTGATGGTTTGTTTCACTTCTTCGTCAGGAATCAGGATGCCCTGGTCGAAATCGATCAGAAACATCTTGCCTGGCTGCAGGCGGCCCTTGAGTTTGACGTTGGCAGGGTCTACCTGCAGTACACCCACTTCCGAGGCCATGATGCACTTGTCATCATGGGTGANGTAGTAGCGGCTAGGGCGTAAACCATTTCGGTCCAGCACTGCACCGATATACTTACCGTCGGAAAACACAATGGAAGCAGGACCATCCCACGGCTCCATCAGTGCTGAGTGATATTCGTAAAAATCCTTCTTCTCCTGCGCCATATTGCGATCAGCTTGCCAGGCCTCAGGAATCATCATCATGGTGGCTTCCGCCAGGGAGCGTCCGCTCAGCAGCATGAATTCGAGCACTGCATCAAAACTGCCGCTATCTGAGCAGTCGGGATCGATGANCGGAAACACGCTTCCTAGTTTGTCGCCAAAGGCGTCAGTTGCCACTTTGCCTTGTCGGGCCACCATGGAATTTACATTGCCGCGCAGAGTATTGATCTCACCGTTGTGGCTCATGAAGCGATTGGGCTGAGCGCGATCCCAGGATGGGAAAGTNTTGGTGCTGAATCGTGAGTGCACCATGGCAAGGTGAGTTTCGAATGTCGGGTTAGTCAGATCTCTATAAAAGGGGAACAGCTGACCGGGAGTCAGCATGCCCTTGTAGACAATTACCTTGGTGGAAAGGCTGCAAGCATAAACCTGTTTGGCCTCTAAGAGAGATTCGTTGTTGCGCAGGCTGTGGGTGAAGCGCTTGCGAATGACGTAGAGTACTCGCTCAAAGGCGTCTCNAGTCAGGCCGTCCTCTGCCGCGATAAAAAGTTGCGTGATGAATGGCTGCGCCATCAGGGCAGCGGGGCCAACATCCGCTACCTTCGCATCTATTGGAACAACGCGCCAACCGACCAGCCGCTGCCCTTCTTCGGCGATGACGCCATTGATCGTGTCGATACAGATCTCACGTTCGTCAGCGTCCTGCGGCAGGAATACATTGCCCACAGCGTAACTTCCGGCTGGGGGCAGATCCTTGCTCAACTCATCTTTCGCGACCTTTAGAAAGAAACTGTGTGGCAGCGCCATCAAAATACCGGCACCGTCACCAGTATTCGCCTCGAAGCCGCAGCCACCGCGGTGATCCATGCGAGAATTAAGGTGGTAGGCGTCCAGCATGATCTGGTGGCTGGGCTGGCCCTTGATATTGGCGACGAAACCCACGCCACATGAGTCTTTCTCATTGGCTGGGTCGTATAGCCCCTGCTTTGCGGGATAGCCAAACTTCAGTGGGTACTGCTGATCACTCATGGATTGAATTATTTCTCCGATCGCTATTCAGATCTTTTTTCTTACCGCTACTTCNCCGCCGTGGAGGCTGAGCCCCTCGGTTTGGTCACNTAACGCTGCTGNATTTAGCCTGATAAGGACTGTGCGTAGTGTGTTTCAAATCCCCGAATCATGCGCAATTGAGAGCATTTAAGAGGGNCGATNAAAATACCATTCATGAAGAATATGTCAAGGCGCTGNGGTGTTTCCGCAGAATATTCGGTTTCCTTAAGTTGCTGTTTTTAAATGAGTTGTATNCCTATTGGNTGACAATAAGTGTCAATATATTGTCAATAGGANTGATNGCATTTGGCGGCTCNATNNTGGTCCTGGCATATGGCCAGGTNTAGAACTGGCCNTAGTNGCGAGGGCGGGGGNCATTTCAGCTTGGNCTCGATTCAGAANGCNAGCAAGGCAGGAGNGAGNGAAATCNAAAGACCCTNACCGGCTTCAGAATCAGGGNNAATNCTACTTATGACGCAGGGTTTTTCATNCCATGAAAATGNGCTGGAGTCGCCAAAAACTCTGGGCAAGNNACGGNTAGGCCCGCTTGATAAAAAGCAGGGGGTGATTTACTCTACTAACTCTCTATCATATCGCGGAAAAGGCTCAAATGCAAATGATTCTCATTTGCATAAAATTCAGGTTTAAAAAACTGGTCTCAGTAATGGAGTATCAAAGGCCAGCAGGAAAAAGATCCAAAAGTAAGAATAAGAAATAGCAAGCAAGCGAAGCAGATTTCCCAATCCAATTTTTACGGAGGCGATTGTAACCCGTGAACTCAAAAGTAACTCGTCGACGCTTCATCAAGGGGGTTGTTGCCTCTGGTGCCGCGGCTACAACCACAGGCATGTGGTATGCGGCCAATGGCCAGGACCGACCCAATGGTGCAGTTGAGCGGCTAATCAGAATAAATGTAAACGGCCAGATGCGCAGTGTTGATGTGGCACCTCAGGAAACCTTGGCTTCCACTTTGCGCTACAAGCTCGGCCTAACCGGTACTAAACTCGGCTGCAATCGCGGCGAATGCGGCGCCTGTACTGTGCTCGTGGACGATGTGGCCACCTATGCGTGCTCGGTACTCACCCATTCCATGAAGAATGCTCGCATCGAGACTGTTGAAGGTCTGGAATCGCCTAATGGTGACCTCCACCCAGTTCAACAGGCATTCGTTGAAGAATTGTCTCCGCAATGCGGTTACTGCACACCGGGACAAGTGATGGCTGCGGTTGCGCTGCTCCGAGCAAACCCCAACCCAACGCGAGAGGAAGCACGACATGCCATGTCTGGCAATATTTGTCGCTGCGGCTCGTATGACTCATACCTCAACGGCGTCATGCGCGCCGTACAATTAGGATAATCATCATGGCTTATATGCATATCGGTAAAGACTTCGTGCCGCCTGATGTACCTGGTAAGGTCACCGGTCGCATCAAATACGCTGAAGACTACACNCGCGATGGGATGGTCTACTCGCGTTTACTCACTAGCCCCATCCCTCANGCTCGAGTACTGGATATNGATGCCTCAGAAGCGCTNGCAATGGACGGTGTCTTCGGCATTCTCACTGCAGATGANGTCTACCCGGANGGTGANCCGCAAAGCACCGGTCTNAANATACTGACCAATGANCCTACTCTNGTNGGCGAGCCAATCCTGGCGNTGGCCGCGATNGATGAGAAGACTGCAGAGACTGCAATCTCTCGCNTAAACGTCACCTTTGAGCGTTTACCTTTCGTACTGGATCCNTTAGATAGTCTCGCCGAGGGCGGTCCCAATGGCTATCCGGGCGACAACAACACTTTCGTCTTCCGTCAGGGCTTTGCAACCGAGAAGTGGACNGAAGACCAAGTCGCCAGCTTCCGCGCAGGCAACGAGCCAACTGCTGAGGCGCAGCAGACNTGGTCATTGGGTGATCTGGAGGCNGGCTTTGCTGCGTCTGAATTCGTCTACGAAACTACGTTTACAACNGCCGGCTATCCTCACCATTCCATGGAGCCACGCAGNGCCATGGCATACTGGGAAGATGGCAAGCTTTANCTGCATGGCACCTCGCAGTCACTGACTGCACTGGCCGACGGTATGGCGCCAATCATCGGCGTGCCAAAGGAAGATATTGTCTTCATCAATGCGGCAACCGGTGGCGGCTTCGGTCAACGCGCTCGTGCCGGCAGTATTCCCAGCATGGCGATTCCAGCCAAACTGTCACAAAAGATCAACCGCCCAGTGATGATGCGGATAACCCGCGAAGAGGAATTCACCATCGGTGGCGCTCGTCAGGGTTTCCAGGGATGGGTCAAGGTGGGCTTCAAGCCGGATGGCGTGATGTCAGCCTGTGACATTTANATNATTTCTGATAACGGTGGTAAGGGTGGCGGCGGCGACGCCTCGTCTGCAGCGGACTGTATCGATGTACTGTATCAGCCCGATGCACTGCGATTCCGTGGCACCTCTATCGTGAGTAATACGGGCCATCGCGGCGCCCAACGTGGCCCGGGTCAAAACCAGATCGCGCCTATCATTGCGCCGATTATGGACAAGGCCGCCGACGCTCTCGGTATCAGCAGGCTGGAAATACGCAAAATCAATGCNCCGCGCAACGGCGATGTAGCCGGACCACGGCAAACCCCCTTCACTTCTGCTTACGTGCCAGAGTCACTGGACATGGCAACACAGCAATTTGATTGGGAAAGACGTCAGTCTCGTCGCCGTCAGCGCAACGGCAGCAAGGTGACTGGCCTTGGCCTCGGCCAGGGATATCACAACGCTGGCCGAAGCGGCATGGATGGCATCGTTACCATGGGCACAGATGGGCGACTGAAGATCCATAACGGTGTCGGTAACCTTGGTACTTACTCCTACGCGTCGACCTCTCGGGCGGCTGCGGAAGTGTTGAAGATGCCTTGGGAAAGCTGCGACATCTTGAATGTTCGCACTGATAATCACCTGCCAATCACGTCACCACAGGATGGCAGCAACTCTATTTTTACCAACACTCGCACCATGTTCGGTGCAGCAACCGACATGCTTAATAAAATGAAGGAAATTGCTGCGACTGATCTTGGTGGTGATCCTGCTGATTACGACGTCTCTAACGAGCGCGTCCATCAGATCGCTAATGATTCAATTGGCTACAGTTACGCCGAAGTCGCGCAGCGCGCTCTGGAATTAGGTGGTAAATTCACCGGCGAAGCCGAATTGCCTGAAGAGTTAGCTGAGTGGACGCAGATTTCTGTATCCCGCCTCGCCGGCAGCGCCTTTATGGGCGTTTATCACGATCCGCGTCATGAAGGTAATCCGCCAGGCTTCACCGTGACCTGTTGCGAAATCGAATTGGATCTTGAGACAGGCAAGTACGACATTCTCGATATGGTCACCATTGCTGATTCCGGCACTATCGTGCATCCCCAGGGGATGAAGAATCAGCTGGTCGGTGGTGCAGTCTGGGGTATTGGGCTGTCTGGTTACGAACGTCATCTTTACGATCCCCAGAACGGTCTACCAGCGTCTACCGGTTACTGGCAGAGCAAGGTACCGACATACCTGGATACACCAGTGAAGATTGGCACGGGTTGGGTGGATCTGCCGGATCCCGAAAATCCGGTAGGTGCGCGCGGTATTGGTGAGCCATCGATGGGAGCGGTTTCCGCTGCTTTGACAGCGGCCATCACGGACGCACTGGACGGTCACCACTTTGCGGCAGCGCCGATTACCGCTGACATGATAATTAACCACCTGGCTGGTACTGAAGAAAACGCAGTGCCACTGGCCCAGAATAACTTCAGAGGTTGATATGGTAGCCACATCACATGACGTAATGCCTGATATTGAGCTTTATCAGCCAACTGATGAAGACAACGCCCTGGCATTGGCGAACACACTTGGCAGTGACGGCTGGATTCTAGCTGGCGGTCAAGACACTCTCGGATGGCTGAAGGACCGCAACAAGGCTCCAAGCGCCATGATCGAGCTGACCCAAATTGACGCCTGGAAAGGTATTAAGGAAACAGCTGACGGCGTTGAGATTGGGGCTGTTACTACGCTGACTGAAATTGCCAATAATCCAATTATTCAGGCCCGCTATGGCGTGCTGGCGCAGGCTGCCGGCATTGTCGCCAGCCCACAGATTCGCAACGTGGGTACCCTCGGCGGTAACCTGAATCAGGATGCTCGCTGCTGGTATTACCGCCGCGGTCTCGACTGCTATCGAGCCGGTGGCAATATCTGCTACGCCGATTCTCCGGAAGGCCTGAATCGTGAACACGCGATTTTCGGCGCCAGCCGCTGCGTCGCAGTCAGTCCTTCGGACACTGCGCCAGCACTGGTGGCTCTGGACGCGACTATGGTGATCTCCAGTGAAAGTGGCCAGCGCACAATGTCGGCGCAGGATTTCTTCATTGGCCCGGATCGAGATATCAGAAACATGACAGCGCTGAACGACGGTGAGATTCTTACCGCCGTCAGACTCCCCAGCGAATGGGCTGATGCTGAGTTCTACTTTGAGAAGGTCGCTGACCGAAACGTATGGGACTTTGCATTAACCAGCGTTGCCGCGGTCATGAAAGTATCAGGTGGCACAATCGAGGATGCTCGTATCGCATGTGGTGCGGTCGAGTGTGTACCACGCCGCTTGGAAAGTGTTGAAAGCGCGATTCGCGGCCAGCAGCGCTCAGAAGAATTGGGAGCACGTGCTGGCGAGATGGCTGTAGAAGGCGCGCGTCCTCTTAACTACAACAACTTTAAAGTGCCCTTGATGGCGAATCTTGTAGCACGAGCCGTTCGGGGTTAATCCCGGGATTGCCCGATAATCTTCCTGCTTTTGAGCGAAAACTTCCGCAAGCAATGCTCAAAAGCGGGCAGATTCTAAAATCATGCAGTAGTGGCAGGAATCGTAAAAGGATTAGCATATTTCCGCGAGGCCACGAGCTCCAATCCAACAGCCTGCAGCAGGGATAGGTTAGCAGTCAGCCGATTACAGCTGAACCAGAAACGCAAAAAGTTGAGGCATAGAGTACACGTTGGATTGAAAGAAAACAGCTAAGCCAAGCTTTTTAAATAGGAAACACGCAGTTTAGGTTGGATCGGCAGACGAAAACTGAGCAAAAAAACACAAAACAGAAGTAACAAAATAAAAAATTAAGAGGGTAGTACAGTGGGAGAAATAGTCCGCTATAAAAGCGATGTTTGGGGCGAGGAGGTAATTCTCGGTGTTTCCTGGGATTTGCTTTGGGTTGTCGCAGTAGCCGTATTGATACTTCTAGCCGCCCATGCGATCGTCATGGCTACACTGGCCAATAAAAACCTGGACCGTCCAACGGCAGAAGGACGCCGTGTGGTACGTCATGAATCTGTAGACAGGGCGTTTCACTGGTTGATGGCAGCGAGTATTTTTGTCCTCATCTTTACCGGCACCGCTCCTATCATCGGTCTGCGTATCGCCTGGCTCGACATTCACTGGATAAGCGGTCTAATCCTGACTTTCCTGATTGTCGCGCACATCATTCGCTCGATGTTTTGGCAGGACTTCAAGTCAATGCTGCTAACACCAAAGGATTTTACCGAGCCATTTGATTCAACCAGCAAGCCGGGTAAGTACTACTTTGAACAAAAAGGCCTGCACTGGGCTGCCACCGTCGTGGTGCTGGCGGTGATCGTCACTGGCGTGCTGATGTTCATGCAGATCGATTCTCCTTTCTGGGATCGAACCAACAGTATGCCTGAAGACCAGCTGGGTCTAGTATTCCTGCTGCACGGGCTTTCTACCCTTGCTTTGGTGGCGTTGGCGTCGACTCATATTTATTTTGCACTGCGTCCAGAGAAGATCTTCTATACACGCTCTATGATTGCTGGATGGATGTCAGAGGATGAGCTCGCGGCCAATCACGACCCCGCCAAGTGGACGCCTAAGGAAGCGGAGTAGCACAAAGGCGGCTTGCCGCCTGCGCTTGAACTGCATTACCCGGAACATGAAGAGGTGTCAGATGATTGCGTCTGACACCTCTTTTTTGAGCCCCAAGTTTTTAAGCCCTGGGTTATTAAGTTCAGGGTCTCTAATTCCGGGTTCATATTTCAATCAATTAACAGAACAAAGCAACGGAGAGGCAAGTGGATCTCGCGGATAATATTGAAACAATAGAAGCNGGCTATGAATTTCTGCTGGCCTACGCAGCGCAGGGTCGNCCAGCTGGCNCGGAAACAGGTCCTGGTCCTCACGCCAGAGNGACTATTCAAGGCATGGCGGNAGCCATGNCNGCAATCAACGCAGCTCTAGCGAATAGTGAGAATGCATTCGAGCGGGTTATTGCAGAGGATTGCTACAAGGCTGGCGCCGCCCTGGGCTTTCTGCTGGCCCAGGAAAAAATCGGTTCTGAGATAGTGGATAATCTGAACGCCTCGATCCATCTGCGTGCGGTATTGACTAATCTGTTCCTCTACAGCGAGGCAATTGAACCCACGTCTGAAGAAGATACCCGCTCTATGTCCTACGACGCTACTCAACCCAAGAGCGGCAGCTAGACACCAAGGTAGCGCGACTCAGTTAGTATTGGCCGGGAAAGGGAGTCTATACTCCCTTTCTTTTTGCGTAAATTTTATGAACCATTGCGCGATTCTCAAGCCGTGACTCTTGATCAAGCCGCCACTATCAATGTATAACTCACAGCGAGTAGCCTATGCTCAATTATCCTAAGAGACTCTCTCTAGCCCACTTACCAACGCCCTTATCTAGGCTGGAGCGATTCAGCGTACCCGGTTCCGATACCGAGATTTGGGTAAAACACGATGAAATAACTGGCACAGAGGTGTCGGGTAACAAGATCCGTAAGCTGGAATTTTGCCTAGCGGAAGCCAGTGATCAGGGCTGCAATACCTTGATTACCTGCGGCGGGATTCAGTCCAACCACTGCCGTGCCACAGCTGTGCTGGGAGCGCGGCTTGGCCTAAAGGTGCATCTGCTGCTGCGAGGTGAGAAACCAAGTGTTCCAGAAGGTAACCTGCTAATGGATTATCTAACGGGCGCTGAGATAACTTATATTCCAACCGAGCATTGGCGTGGTCATGCGGACTATGCGGCCAAATTGCAGACGGAGTATCTTAAAAAGGGAGACAGGGCACTTTTCATCCCCATTGGCGCAAGTGATGAGATTGGGCTCTGGGGCTATATTGCCGCCTGCGAAGAGTTGCGCTCAGACTTCGAAAGACTGGAGCTGACTCCTGATTATATCGTCACTGCGACGGGGTCAGGTGGCACCCAGGGCGGACTTATTGTCGGCGCACAAATCTACGACCTGAAGGCCAAAGTGAAAGCGTTTAACGTCAGTGACGACGCTAAATATTTTGATCAAAAAATCCGAGAGGATGTTACGCTCTGGAAAGAGCGTTATAACGTGGGTTTTGATAACTCCNGGCTAGAGATAGATACGATTGAGGGTTATCTGGGGCCAGGCTACGGTATGGCAGATCAGGAAGTATTTGATCTAATTGCGGAACTGGCTCGCAGCGAGGGCATCTTTCTAGATCCCGTATATACCGGCAAGGCGTTTCACGGCATGGTGTCAGAACTGGCCAAAGGCGATGCAGGGCAGTTATCTGGCGCGAAGCAGGTCGTTTTTATCCATACCGGCGGCTTATTTGGCGTATTTCCGCAGCNGGAAAAGTTTCAATTTGTTTAAATAGCAGCAAATCGTATTGGATATNATTATTATCACGGNATTGCAGTTTTAAAAGGATAGCTCATGACCATGAAGCCCATCGCGAAGCAAAAACGCTCAATTCTAAAGTCCGCCTTGCTTGGTCTTGCTGTCGGTGGGTTGGCAGCATCAGTTCACTCCCAGCAGCCTGAGCCTGATGGCTACGCCGGTGCAACTGCCTGGGAACCGCCAACNGAGAACGCGAACTTCGAGACGACGTATGAGAGTCAANTGTTAAAGAATANTTACCAGTTTGTTACCGANGGTACCCGCTCTGGCGAAGGCTACTTCAGCANCGATGGTGGCCGATTCGTTTACCAGGCCGAGATGCCGGGCAATCCCTTCTATCAGATTTATCTGATGGACCTGAAAAGCGGTGACACCAATATGGTTTCTACTGGCATTGGGCTTACTACCTGTTCCTGGATCCATCCCACGCTGGATCTGGTGATGTATGCATCGACCCACGAAGATCCGAACGCACTGGCTAAGCAGGCAGAGGAAGTGGCTATTCGCGAGAGTGGCGAAGATCGACCCTACGGCTGGGACTACGATCCTTACTACGANATTTATGTCGCCGACAGTGATGGCGGCAACCTGGTCAATCTNACAAATGTAATGGGTTACGACGCTGAGGGATCCTACTCTCCCGATGGCAGCAAAATTCTGTTTGCCTCAAACCGCGAAGCCTATACCCGTTCACTGAGTAAGGTTGAGCAAGCGCTGCTGGNNGACGACGCGTCCTATTTTATGGATCTGTATGTCATGGATGCCGANGGTAGCAATGTGCAGCAGCTGACGTTCTCGCCGGGATACGATGGCGGCCCCTTCTACAATAAGGAGGGTACCAAGATCCTNTGGCGTCGCTTTAACCCGGACGGCAATAGCGCAGAAATATGGACTGCCGATTCCGATGGNAGTAACCAGCGTCAGCTCACCGCCAATGCTATGGTGAACTGGGGACCNTATTTTCACCCCAGNGGTGACTACATCATCTATTCCAGCAACTTGCTGGGGCACGCCAATTTTGAACTGTTCATGATCGATCCTGAGGGCTTGAATGACCCCGTCCGTGTAACCAACACNCAAGGCACNGATATCCTGCCGGTGTTCTCACCGGATGGCAATCGGCTTGCCTGGAGTACCACCCGGACACCAGGGGGCGCCTCCCAGATTCACATGGCAGACTGGGACCATCAGTTAGCGCTGGAATTATTAGGTCTGGACTAGGCTGGTAATCACTACTGATCAAAAGAGTACGTTATTCGTGACAAAGCCAGTATTCAGTATTCTCCTCGCCACCTGCCTATGGCTCAGTGCTGAGGCGCAAACGCCAGCGGCAACACAGCCGCCTGTGTCCGCGAGTGCTGAAACCAATCCCNTNGAGGAACTGCTGCATCACAGTCTGCAGGTGCAGCTCGATCCTATGAANGAAACCATCGAGGTGCAGGANCAGCTGCGGCTACCCAATGCGTGGCGCGGNCAACAGCTGCAGTTCGAACTCAACGCAGCGCTGACNATCACGCGTGCTAANCTCTCNATCCGGGAAGTGACAAATGCTGCGGCCAATGCCGGTGAGGTAATCGCCTCCACGGTAGCGCAGGAGGCATCCACTCGCGGTTACGAGATCGATGTGCCGGCAAATTTTCGCGGTGACTTTCAGCTTACTTACAACGGCAAAATTAATGATCTTGCCGAGCAGGATAGTGCAGAGTACGCCCAGAGTTTTGCCCAAACCTCCGGCATTATTTCGAGCGAGGGTGTGTTTCTGAGTCGGGCATCGGTTTGGGTGCCGTTGTTTGACGATGGGCTGATCACCTTCGATCTCGACACGCGTTTCGCAGCTACTGCAGGCACCTGGTCTGCTGTCAGTCAGGGTGATGCTGACGGCCCGACCGGTTGGCGCAGTGATCAGCCTATGGAGGAGATCTACCTTATCGCCGCTGACTTCACGATCTATCGTCAGGCGGCAGGTGATGTGGAGGCGCTGGCCTATCTGCGAACGCCTGACACAAACCTGGCCACCAAGTACCTCGACGCCACTGCCCGATATCTCCAGCTCTATGAACCGCTATTAGGCGGCTACGCTTTCTCCAAGTTCGCACTGGTGGAGAACTTTTGGGAAACCGGTTTTGGCATGCCGTCTTTCACCTTACTGGGCGAACAGGTTATTCGCTTTCCCTTTATTCTCGAGTCTTCTTACCCCCATGAAATTCTTCATAACTGGTGGGGTAATGGGGTCTTCCCTGACTATGAGTCAGGAAACTGGAGTGAAGGTCTGACGGCTTATCTCGCCGATCATCTGTTTCGTGAGATGGATGGCGTCGGCCACGAGTACCGCAAGGAAATGCTGGCGCGCTATAAAAACTATGTCGCGGATGGCGATGATTTCCCTCTCTCCCAATTCACTTCGCGCAATTCTGCCGCCACCCAAGCCGTCGGCTATGGCAAGACACTTATGCTCTGGCATATGCTGCGGATTGAGCTGGGCGACGAGTTATTCATTGCGGGTCTGCGACAGTTTTATGATCAATTCAAATTCAAGCGCGCTTCGTTTTCCGATATTGAAGGCCTGTTCAGTGAACTCAGTGGCAAAGATTTAGCGCCATTCTTTAGTCAGTGGGTAGACCGCATCGGTGCGCCTGAGCTGTCAATCAGGGTAGAGGAAGTTAACGGCAATCGCGCCCGTATCTTGTTTGCCCAAACCCAGTTCGAAGACCCCTATCAATTAAAAGTGCCAGTTGCTCTTTTTTATGAAGGTGAGAGTGAGCCACAAATCTATGATATCGCTCTGACTCAAAAGCTCGAGGGTGTCATGGCCGAGGACTTTGATAAACTTCAGGCTGTATTGGTGGATCCCTTCTTCGATGTGTTCCGCACCCTTGATCGGGAGGAGACACCGCCCACAGTAGGTGAGCTGTTTGGCGCTAGTGGGATCACATTTATCATGCCATTGGAAGATCGCGAGCAATGGACGCGTCTGGCAGAAAATTATGGACAGGGTATAGATTTTGAGCTCGTTTTCGCCGACAGCATCGAGGAGTTGCCCACTGATCGATCCGTGTGGGTGTTGGGACAGAGCAACCCTTTTGCTGCGGCTGTGGTCGATTCAGCCGCAAACTATGGGGTAAGTAAAGGTCCCTCAGGCATTACCATTGATGGTAGCGAAGTCGCTTACAGTAACCGTAGCTCGGTGATCGTAGGTCGGCATCCTGCCAATCCAGAGTTGGCATTAGGCTGGATTCATGTGGACGACATGGTGGCGATGTCAGGCATGATCGAGAAGCTGCCACACTACGGCAAGTACTCTTACCTTAGCTTTGTTGGCCCAGAGCCAACCAATGATATCAAAGGCGTGTGGGCCAGCCCCGATTCTCCGCTGCAGTGGATTAAACCAGCGCTCACTGGCGCGATAGCCTGGGACGGTCTTGCACCCGCACCAGCTATTGCCGAGCTGCCACCCAAGTATCTGCCTGAGCAGCTGGCGCGGCATACCAATGCCCTGACTTCGGCTGAGATGGAGGGTCGCGGTCTGGGTAGTGTAGGCCTTGATCAGGCAGCACGCTATATTGCTGATCAGTTTCGCGCAGCCGGACTACAGCCGATTGACGGTATATATTTTCAACGTTGGCGGGATGAACTTGAGGGCAAAGGCCTGGTTAGGCTGGGGAATGTGGTCGGCATGATTCCCGGTGTTAACACTGACCTCAGCGGTGAGCCTATTGTACTGGGTGCACACTATGATCACCTTGGGATTGATGCCGATACGGGTGTCGTATACGCGGGCGCCGATGACAATGCCTCTGGCATCAGTGTGCTCATTGAAGTGGCCAGGAAGCTGGCTCGAGCTTTCACTCCTCAGCGGCCAATACTGTTTGTTGCCTTCACCGGTGAGGAAGCGGGCCTGATGGGTTCGGCACATTTCGTCAACAATCCGCCGGGCGGATTTGAGACCGAGAATCTTTTCGCCATGGTTAACATGGACTCGGTGGGTCGGCTTGAGGGCCAGACACTTCAAGTGTTCAGTACCGAGAGTGCTTACGAGTGGCCGTTCATGGCCCAGGGGATAGGTTTTACAATTGGTGTCCCCTCTGAGTTTCCGGCCCAGACCATAGCCAGCAGTGATCACGTCAGCTTCCTCAACGCCGGCATACCTGCTATCCATTTGTTTAGCGGGACCCATCTGGACTATCACCAGCCCTCGGATACCACGGACAAGCTCGACCTGCGCGGCATGTCCAATGTTGCGCTTTGGGTAGAAGAGGCTATTG
Source organism: Gammaproteobacteria bacterium (assembly GCA_002684935.1). Classification (GTDB taxonomy): domain Bacteria; phylum Pseudomonadota; class Gammaproteobacteria; order Pseudomonadales; family Pseudohongiellaceae; genus UBA9145. The sequence continues at coordinate 4,426 of NYWC01000101.1, read as the reverse complement.
TCTATTTGGCTGATCGTATCGATCCCCTGCGCGTAAATCTTGAGAATGCGCAGGTAGAGGTAAGTGCCGCAGCGACTTCGCGGGAGGCCAGCTTGGGTACGATTCCTGATTTCGCTTACGATGGCGAAGGGGTTCGAATTTCCGGCGTTACACCAGGCGGAGCCGCCGAGGCCGCTGGCCTGCAGGGTATGGACATTATTCTGCAGTTTAATGGTGCCACCGTAGACAGCCTGCAAAATTACTCAAACATGCTGCGTGCAGCCGCGCCAGGTGAGCAAATTGCGGTGACCGTGCGTCGCGGGGAAGAGATTTTCACCGTTGATGCCGAGCTCAAGGCTCGCTGATTGCCAGATATTTGCCAGCGGTGGTTCAATCGGTCCGGAACCGCCATTTTTCAGTTCGTCGCCGCTTTACCGCCACTTTATTGCTAGTTCATCTCCACTCCAGCGCCTCTGCGCACGCTGCGCGTTAACGCAGCATGCTGAACAACAATCCTGCTGTCACGATCATAATGGACGACAAGATCAGGCGGCGGTGGCTGGCGGTTCTGGGCGACGCCCAGTTGAAGGTTTCGTCCTCGATAAAAAGGTAATGGGATTGTCTGCGTGCCATGGTGGTGAGCTTGCTTAGGGTTACTCATTAATAGAATTTTGGACGCTGACGTTTAAAACTATTGATGTGGCAGGTGGCGGGTGAAAAAAGGCAGAGTTGGGAGGCATCCTGACGAAATATGGCACTTGGAGTGCAAGCAACCACAAAACTGTGGCTTCGAGCGGGAATCACTGCCTGCGGTAGTTCCACTTCTCACGATTGTCCGGCTGTCAGGTTGCTAATCTTTACTGTTCGCCGCGAGACTCCCCTAGTCTGCGATTCCTTTCTAAGTGCGACTTGATCTGCCAGCACAAGTGCCCAAGCCTCGATGTGAGCGATAGCATGATCTACAGCGGGGCGCTCGAGGCCACTGAGCGAATGCAACTGGTTGCCAACCTAGATTAGGCTGTAAACTCTCTGTCACAGAGTTAACACACACTGTGTGGCAAATTCACAAGTAACTTATCAAGTCGGGACGGGTTAGAATCATGCGAGTATTGAACACAGTTGGGGTTTTATTGGTAGCAGCAATGATGTCGTCCGCGAGCTTTGCGCAAAAAATTGTGATAGCCCATCGTGGTGCCAGCGGCTACTTGCCCGAGCACACTCTGGAGGCCAAGGCCATGGCCTATGCGCAGGGTGCTGACTACATTGAGCAGGACCTGGTCATGACCAGTGACGATGAACTGATCGTGCTGCATGACATTACCCTCGATCGCACCACAGACGTTGATGAGAAATTCCCCGGCCGCGCCCGCGATGATGGGCGCTATTATGCTATCGATTTCACCCTTGCAGAGATCCGGGCGCTCAATGCGGTGGAAAGCTTTCGCCTGGTTGATGGTGAGAAAGTGCGGGGCTTTGCAAACCGTTTCCCAATCGGCAAGGGTTCATTCTCGGTGCCTACTTTTCGGGAAGAGATCGAGATGATCCAGGGGCTCAATGTTTCCACGGGCAAAGACATAGGTATTTACCCGGAAATCAAGCAGCCCGCCTTTCATCGTCAGGAAGGTAAAGACATCAGCACTCGGGTAGTTCAGGTGTTAAAGGAATATGGTTATACCAGCAAAGACAGCAAGGTATTTCTGCAGACTTTTGATTATGACGAACTGAGGCTAATCAAGAAGGAAATATTTCCGGCAGCAAGCATTGACGTGAATCTAATTATGCTGCTGGGTAACACGACAGATTACCCTTGGATATTTGAACCGAATGGCATGTCCAAGTTGGCATATTCCGCCGATGGCATTGGTCCGTCCTACAACCTCGTGGTGGAGCGTAGCTCCAGCCAAGATGAATTACAGATTACTGCCCTTGTTGCCCGTGCCCATGCGGCTGGNCTTGGGGTACACCCTTACACCTTTCGGGCGGACCCAGGTGCTGTGCCTAGCTATGCCAAAGATTTTGAAGACCTGCTTAACATCCACTTTTTTCAAGCCGACGTCGATGGCCTGTTTACCGATTTTCCAGATCGAGCCGTACAGTTTCTAAAGTCAAGATGAGCGCAATCAGGCTATCCAAGGAGCAACCTGGCTGTGAGGAGTACCGAGGACTCCGTGTTACCTTTGGCCTTTNTCCCAAGTCCCAGGCTGCGGCAGAAATCGGGGCACAACAGCCTGTTTGCTACAACAGTCCGGGACGGAGGCTGTAATTTTGAGATCGTCGCTATCGCTGTNCACCCTGACTAGCAGCGCCAGGGTCTTGGTCGNCAGGTCATGGATGCAGTGATGGCGTTCTTTCATGAGGCTGCACCGGAATCAGCTTATGTTGATCTTATTGCCGACCATCATTCTCNTGCGCTTTATAGTAAGTATGGCAATGAACCTGTTGCGCCGAAATCCCTAGGTATAGCGCGCACTCATAAACGATAAGACTTGAAAGCCAGGTGCCATTTAGCAGCTTGNCTCATAATCTTTCCTAAAACTGCCCCCATGACTCATCCGATACGCCAAGCGGGGCCCCCGTACAATTGTTCTTTGTTGNAAAAAGAGTAGTATTNGGAGCAAGTGTTCTAAATCGAGTGGTGGATATCGTGCCAGTCCCCAAACCGTTTAGTGTTCGCTTTCTGCTGGTTTTTACGGTCGCTTTCGCGCTCGCTGCCTGTAACAGTAAGGCAATTCGCATCCGTTATGATTCCGAACCCCAGGGTGCAATGATAACGGCCGTGGATTCCATCGCCACACTGGGCCGTGCTCCTGTCGTCAAAGCTTATAACCTGGATATTTTGCCGGAACCCGATGAGGGTGGCTGCGTCTTCGTTCCCGGCGCCGAAGCGCTTTGGGACAGTGGCGCGACGGCACAGATAAGGGGGCTGAGAATCTGCGATGTGCAGCAAAACGCGTTTTCGATTCGGCTACCGCGCTCTAACGGTTATCCGGACCTGGATGTCGATCTCGAAGTGGCACTTGAGCAGGGTCGAAAATTGTCCATTGAACGGGATCGCGGGGTGTATGGCGGCGTGCAGCCACCGCGCAGTAATCCGACGGACATTGAATAGAGACAAAACAGCCTTGCGAGTTCTCACCTGTAAGCGATCTCGCCTGCCATATACCGAAGCCTCAGGAATATCAGGCGGTAAACCCATAGATTTATTGGACTCGGCTTGGAACAAGATTTGTCACACTGTGGAACTGGAGTTCGCCTCAGCAATCGCTAAAATGTCTGCATCATCTCACAAGACTTTTACTATCTCTCTAAGAATCAAACAGGTATTGAGCTATGACTTTCAAGACATCGCAAACATCACGAATCAGTCTTATCTGCGCCGCAGCGAGCGCCATGCTGTTGACTTCCGCACTCAGCACAGCCCAGGAGTTTCAGGCGGGCGAGCCTATTGGTGCCGTCAACGAGGCAGGAGTGCGCGTCCCCATGTCGTCCAATGTCAAAGTGTACGGCAGCTTTCATTTCTCTGAGAGTTGTACCTTTGATCCAGAACGTAACCTGATTCTCGCCATGAATAACGGTGAGCGTGGCGATGGCACCGAGAACGATGGTTTCGTTTCCCTGATCAATCCCGACGGCTCGGTGCACACGCCCAAGTGGATAGGTGTCACCCGCGATGGCCTGGAACTGCACCATCCGCTGGGCAGTGCGGTGCGTAATGGTGTGCTTTATACGGTAGACGTAGGCTATATCCGCTCCTTTGACTTGGCAACCGGCCGCCCGCTGAAATCAGTTGAGGTGCCAGGTTCAACTATTCTCAATGGCATTGCCGTGACCGATGATGGCACTGTCTATGCCTCAAATACCCGAGCTCCGGAAGTGATCTATAAGATCACAGCAAACGACGAAGTTTCAGTATTCGCCGATGGCGCACCACTGAATGTGCCCAATGGCGTGGCCATCGACACTGATGGCAACGTAGTAGTGGTGAATATCGATGACAATGCGGTGATCACCTACAACCTTGATGGTGACGTAGTGAATACGGAATATGCTGTAGAGGGTGGTAACGACGGCGTAGTTGTNCTGCCGGACGGCACCAAGTACGTGAGCAGCGTGCGTTTCGGCAGTGTGTCGGAGATTAAGCCCGGTGGGGAAGCGACAATCATCGCCTCCGGCATACCCAGTGCGGCGTCAATGTGCTACGACTCGGTGCAGCACCAGTTAGTGATTCCAATGAACCCTAACTACGCGTTGGCCTTTATTCCGCTCTGATTGCATCCCAATGCAGGGCTCTGTGAATAAGATTGCGGAGTCCTGTCACTTTTCCGCTAGAATTCTTCCCACCAGACTATTAAAGCGGCTCAAGCCAGCTGTGAGGTGGTCTTCAAGCAATGCCGAGCTGAATCGAAAGTGATCCTCAACCCCAAACCTGCTGCCGGGTATTACCAGC
>NYWC01000100.1 GCA_002684935.1 Gammaproteobacteria bacterium | reverse complement strand
GCGTCTGTTTGCATTGCCAAGCCCCTAGGTGCCTACATATCGAGCACCATATTAGCCGATGGGGCCTCCAGATTATTCACTTTCGGACAAATTTGTTATATTTTCTGGCGACTTGCCACCAGTGAGACTGATAGCGAATTGAAAAAGCGCGCATTTCTAGAGGGATTTTTTACCGCCAGCACCGTCGCATTTGGGGGTCACTTCATGTGGCGGCGCCTGAATCGTCAGGAATCGCTGATCTTGAGCGATACCGAAAGTCCGGTATTGCCGCAGACTGGTGAAGCCGCCCCCAAGGGCTTCGCCTTTACAACAGTTGAGATAAAAAATTTGCTGCCCCAGGAAGGCATCCCAGTTCCCGCGCCGGTTGCCGACCTGCGGATGCCGGTTTTGGCATCAGAGACCCTGACAAAGAGCGACAGCTACGGCGACAGCGGGATTGAAATACCCGCTTTGCCCGATGACCAGGTAGATGCTTATCTGCGTAAGATTCGAAATTTCGATGCGATTTTTGCCAACGATATCTATCTCGATCAGCGTTATGAATCAGTGTTGGTGAAAACGACAAAACATCTAGCGCAGGTTGAATCCTATATAGGCCACGGCAACTTCAACTTAATGAGCTTCGATGAGATGCTGCGGGCCGGCCGGAATTATCCTGCCATCGGTGCTTTTGAAACAGATGAGCTCAATTTCCTGGAAGAGATTTTCTTCGCCAATCCCAATCGGTATGGCTTTTTCGGCAAGAAAATCAGTCATGAGATTACAGACGCGATTCCGAAGACCGAGGTTTCTAAAATCCCGAATTCAGGGCATTTCCTGCTGAAGGGTGAGTCTCTGAATCTTTACAACAAGATCAAGGCTGACGTCGGGGACCAAGTCATTTTAACTTCAGGAGTTCGCAGCAATGTGAAACAAATGCATCTGTTCCTCGCAAAGTCGATCGAAGCCAATGGCAATCTCTCAAGGGCATCTCGTTCGCTTGCGCCACCGGGACATTCATATCACGGAGTTGGTGATTTTGACATTGGCAAAATTGGCCTGGGCGCACGCAACTTCACCAGTGAATTTTCCCAAACTGACGAATACAAACGCATCGCCCGACTTGGATATGTGGATATCCGGTACCCAACTGACAACCTGTTTGGCGTTCGGTTCGAACCGTGGCACATCAAACTAGGCTAGCGAGCTGTTCATAGCTAAAAGGCCAACCAAGTTCTTCACCATCTGGCTCACGCCGCACCACAGGAATCCGAATCCCGTAACGTTCAACCAGCATCTCATCGCTGGCAATGTCGATTTCCTCCACCGTAACCTCAGCCTGCTGCTTAAGATGTGCCAACATCTCTTCTGCGTATTCGCATAGATGGCAGCCGGCGGTGGTATAGAAAGTCAAAGTGTGCATGAGACAGCCTGATAAACTCGCTTTAAATTTTATGGCTTTTGGGTACTGTCGAAATACAAATCGAATAGATCTTTTATACCATCATGAGTCAAGTATTTACGCAGCTCATAACCAGGAAACTGAACGCCACGTCCGCCTGCAGCAATGACTCTTAAAGATTTCGCCGCACCAGCATGAGTTGCAAGATAGCGTTTGGCAGCGATATCCGATTCAACCTGCAGTTTTATTTGCATAATTTGTCTTGCTTGTCGCTTCACTAGTCCTCACTACTGATTCAAGCTTTGCTTCAACCTCAGTTGCCATGCGCCGTTGAATGCGACAGGTTGAGAAGTTCCCGCAACACAACTGAAAACATGGAGTAGTCAGGTTTGTTTTCTGCCTGCAGCAGAATCAGCATGTTAGTGGCGCGCGCAATGGTATCAGCATGCTTTTCGTTCCAACGTGCGACTTTAGTCTTACCTGAGCCTGAAAGACTTTTTGTATTGACCACATTGCAGGTAAGCGCGCGCTGCTGCCATGATAGGTCGTCAAGATAAATTTCTCTGGCCAGTGCCTGCCAGTAGTTTGATACAGGAAGCTGGTTGATCATGGTGCCTAGCCAGTTGAGTTTCAGCAATTCACCCAGCGAGTAGTAGATATCAGCCACTACGGACAGTTTCTCTCCTGTGCTTTGGCTGACCTCGATCAGGCTGGTGGCCGGGTACAGAAAATCAGCGCTGCAGATTTCATGAGCGAGTTCGGACTCAACTCCCTTTTCCTCCAGACTCTTTAGCTTTTGTTTGTACAGTTTGGTGGACTCTGACGGCAGTTTCTTCGGCAACATTTTCTTGAACTGGACCATTGGCTTGGCAAATAGCTCGACTTCAGATTCAAAGTTGAGATTACCCCTGCGGTCTCTCAGCAACCAGCGGGTGGTACGCCGCACAAGCCGCACCAGTCTCGACATCATGTCTGCCTGGGTATCAGTCTCCACGCTGTAATCAAGGGCTTCGACTGCCGCCCAGGATTCATCAATGCGGCAGATATGCATCGCAATAATGGCGGCCTTGATGACTTCAGAAACTGTAGAGGCGGTTGAATCGACCATTCTGTAAACGAAGCTTGGGCCAAGCTTATTGACTACAANATTAGCAAGCTGCGTGGCTATTATTTTCNNCCGCAGNGTATGTTGCTCCATCTCTTCGCCATAGCGNTTCACCAGCGTCTGGGGNAAAGCNCTATGCANATACGGTATTAGATACGGATCATCGANGTAATCAGCATCCGCCAGCTCCTGTTTCAGGTACATTTTTGTATAAGAAGTAAGCACCGAGATCTCTGGACGAGTGAAGAATTTGCCCTTAGCCTCTCTCTCTTCCAACTGCTCATCGTTNGGCAGAAACTCAATATCTCTNTCCAGGCCTNCATGAGCCTCCAAGTAACGCAGCAGATCAACATATTCCTGGTGACGAGAATCGGTTTGGGTGAGCGCTACGCCAATCGCCTGTACCTGAGCATAATTATTCGCAAGCACGAGCTCAGAAACCATATCAGTCATAGACTCAAGCANACGATTCCGTCGGCTTTGTTTCAGTTTGCCAGCAACGCTGAGGTCATTGAGAAGAATCTTGATATTAACTTCGTGGTCAGAGCAATCCACGCCAGCCGAGTTATCAATAAAATCAGTGAGTAAAACGCCACCGTGGTTAGCAAACTCTATCCTCGCTAGTTGAGTAAAGCCGAGGTTACCGCCCTCCCCAACAACGCGACATCGCAACTCATTACCGTTTACACGCAGCACATCGTTACCTTTATCTCCTACCTCCGCGTTGGATTCGCTGCTTGCTTTAATATAAGTCCCAATGCCTCCGTTCCATATAAGATCAACTGGACTTTTGAGCAATGCACTGATTACTTGGTCCGGCGTCAAGGCGTCACTATCAATAGCAAACCGCTCTTTCATTTGAGGGGTCACTGAAATTGACTTGGCGGCTCGCGAGAAAACGCCACCACCTTTTGAGATAAGTTCACTGTTGTAGTCTTCCCAGTTGCTGCCCGGATTACGAAACAANCGCTGACGCTCCTTGAAGCTAGTAGCTGAATCTGGATTCGGNTCTATAAAGATGTGCANGTGGTTGAATGCNGCTGTGAGACAAATGTGCCTGGACAGCAGCATGCCGTTGCCAAATACGTCGCCAGACATATCACCTATGCCGACTACACTAAAATCCTGTTTCTGAACATTGATACCGAGTTCTCGAAAGTGTCGTTGTACCGAAGCCCACGCGCCCTTTGCGGTGATCCCCATAGCCTTATGGTCATAGCCGTTGCTACCNCCGGAGGCAAAGCCATCTCCCAACCAGAAACCGTAGTCTTGAGCCATACCATTAGCGATATCAGAAAAAGTCGCCGTGCCCTTGTCTGCCGCCACAACAAGGTANGGATCATCCTGGTCTTTACGCTTTACTTCGGATGGGGGCACAATTTCTCCGTCCACNATATTGTCGGTGATATCAAGCAAGCCACTAATAAATGTCTTATAACATTTGACACCTAGCGCCATAAATTCGGCACGATCTGCAGCCGGTGCTTTCACAACAAAGCCACCCTTCGCACCTACCGGCACAATTACCGAGTTTTTCACCTGCTGTGCTTTCACCAGGCCGAGTACTTCGGTACGGTAGTCCTCAATTCGATCAGACCAGCGCAGGCCACCTCTCGCCACCTCACCGCCGCGCAGATGCACGCCTTCCATCTCNCGGGCATAAACAAAAATTTCATTCTTGGGGCGCGGCAAGGGAATACCGTAAATATGCTCTGGNAACAGCTTGAAGGAGAAGTAATTCTTAAGCTCTCCTAAGGCCTCGTCGTGCTGAAAGTAGTTGGTGCGCTGAGTGGCGTCGAATAAGTTAAGATAAGCGCGCAGCGCACCATCTTCAGACAGATTGGCGACCTCTTCAACTTTCTTAAGAATATTCTNTTTGGTCGCCTCGAGTTTTTTGCTGTTGACAGTTTTGCCTTTAGGGCTGAAAGTCTGCTCAAAATACTGTAGCAGTAACACAGTAATTTCTTTGTGTTTGATTAATGTGTCAGCGAAAAACTCCGCGCTGTAANCAAATTGGATCTGTTTCAGATAGGCGGCATAGGCACGAAATAAAGCGATGCTGCGCCACGGCAGGTTGGCGGTGACCACCAAAGCATTAAAGCTGTCATCATCGGTATGCTTCTCCCAAATCGCTCTAAACGCTTCTTCGAAATTTTCCTTTAGGTCATCTGAAAATGCATCGCCGATATGGCGGCGAGCGAGGGAAAAATCATGAATCCAGACGTTGGCCTGTTCGTCGCGCTTCAATTCAAAACCTTTCTCACTGATGATCTGCAGGCCTAGATTTTCCAGAATTGGCACTACATCAGAAAGGATTAGCTGGGATTCATAGCTGAATATTTTGAAGCTGTATTCCGCCCCGACNGTCGAGTTACAGGTATCAATGTCAAGCCCCAGCCGCTTGTGCTCCCCAAGCTGCTGAATACGAGAGATATCCTTTACACCTTCATCCCCGCTGTAGGCTTCTTTGTATGCTGCGGAATAAGTATCGCTATATTCTTTNTGAAACTTTTCNGCTTCCGCGTCATGGTACTTAACCAGCAAGGCATCGAGAAAATCTTCATCCCAGGGTTTGNTGCGTTCAATCAAACGGGCNTCAAGATCATTGGCGTTAAACTTCACCTTTTGAATGTCTTTTACTCTAACAATAAAGTGCATTCGAACCAGCATCGACTCCGATAGATGTGTCGTATATTCAATATCATCTGCACATAGCTCTTCACACAAGTATTCCTGGATATCTTCCCTTAATTTTGTGTTGAACTGGTCTCTGGGCACATACAGCAGGCATGAGAAAAACTTACCGTAGGAATCCTTGCGGATAAACAATCTGCTCGTTTGGGACTGCTGAATTCGAGTAATTTCAAGGGCGGTAGCGAAGAGCTGATCCTTGCTGATCATAAACAGCTCATCACGCGGGAACACATTGATAACCTGCAGTAAGTCCTTGATGCTGTGTCCGTTTGGCGCAAACCCGGATTGATCTAATACCGCATTGACTTTTTTGCGCACTAGCGGGATCTCGAGCGCCGCCCGATAATAAACGGAGGATGTATACAGCCCGACGAAGCGGTGCTCTTTGACGACGTTCCCCCTGCTATCNAACTCTTTTAAAAGCACGTAGTCATAGTGCGCCGGCCTATGAACTTGAGAAAGATTGGTCGATTTTGCGAAGTTACAGATCTGTTTCTTGAGAATAAGATTAGCGGTCCCTGATGGAAGAGTTTTGAGGTTCACCCTAGTCTTGAGATCCCGCTTCAAACGCGAGACTCCCTTGAGTGAGTCTTTCTGCAACTCCATCACNACCCCTTTTTTGAGGTGCTTGATGCGATACTCCTCGTAGCCCAGAAAAGTAAAATGGTTGTCCATTAACCAGGCAATGAAATCGCAGGAATCCTTGAGCTCANCTTTTGATACTGGCGCNAGATTGGCATTGGCCAGCAATGACTGTCTGATATCACGGGCCCGATTACTCATGGGGACGAAATCCTTGACCGCAACCGCCACGTGTTTAAGTGTATCTCTGAGCGCCTTCTCGACTGCCCTGGCCTGGGACTCACTGATGTGCGCGCAGTTGATACAGGACAGAGCTTCAGGCTGATAGCCCTCGTGCCTGGTAACGGCGATGTTTTTAAGGTGTCCTTTGGACTTGAGATTGCCGGATACCCGATCGACATGAAAAACCGCGTTANTGATACTGCGTATGATCACACCAGCGCGATATAGCGACTGACGGACAGAATCTACCAGAAACGGCATGTCATCCAGCAGCATATAGATACTAGATCCAGTCTGGCGTTTGGCATCTTTATCCAGCTTTCGATGCACGAATTCAATCTTCGGCAAGGTTGAAGTGCGCTGCTGCATAAACCGCCAGGCATCTGCCATAGAGACAAACAGCTCATCCTCGGTGTATTTCGCCAGTTCAGTGTTCGCTGTAGAGGCAAAGTATTGCTTAGCGAAAAGCTTGAGGGTCTCGGCCTTTTCCTTGCCGTTGGCCTTACTGATTTGTTTCAGCAACGGCAACAGCAAAACATTATCTAGCGAGGGGTGGGTGCTCATAAANAATTTCCAGATCAGGTCTTCACGTTACAGGTGGGCTTTNCCTGCCGTTAATGGNCGTGTTTGATGACGAATGTTTGGNGCNAACTGCACATCTTTTGTCTGCGAAACTCCCCATTTCTTGAGGNCTACAGCGAGCTACACTCCGATACAATGTTCGCCTAGACATGTGTTTTAAAACGTTTACAATCCGAAGCTTCGCCTACAGCGCTCCAACCACGCGGGAACTCCAAATATGAGCCAACACGCAATAATTACAGATCTTAAAAACTGGCTATCAAAACAAATTATAGGACAAGAGCGCTTACTTGATCGTCTACTTATTGCACTATTGGCGGATGGGCATTTACTGGTTGAGGGAGCTCCGGGACTAGCAAAAACAAAAGCCATCAAAGATTTGTCCCGCGCCATCGAAGGTGATTTTCACCGCATACAGTTCACCCCTGACTTACTGCCCAGCGATATCACCGGTACAGAAGTCTTCCGTCCTGAAGACGGCTCGTTCCGATTCCAACAGGGCCCGATATTCCACAACCTGGTGTTGGCGGATGAGATCAACCGCGCACCGGCAAAAGTGCAGTCAGCCTTACTGGAAGCCATGGCAGAGCACCAGGTCTCCGTTGGCCGCGAGTCTTTCACTCTGCCGGATCTTTTCCTGGTAATGGCCACCCAGAATCCCATCGAGCAGGAAGGCACCTATCCGCTGCCAGAGGCGCAACTTGACCGTTTCCTCATGCACGTAACTATCGACTATCCTGCCGCTGACGCGGAGCGTGATATTCTGAACCTCGTGCGAGATGAGGCTGCCAATAAGACTGGTGAGGCACCGAAACAGATAGCCCAAAGCGACCTGTTTCAAGCCCGTCAGGAAATACTCGCCATGCATATGGCGCCGGAGGTTGAGGAATATATCATCCAGCTGATCATGGCGACCCGTAAGCCTGAACTTTACGGCGACGACCTCGCCTCCTGGCTGGAATACGGTGCCAGCCCCCGCGGCACCATCTCGCTCGATCGCTGTGCTCGCGCACACTCCTGGATTCAAGGGCGTGATTTTGTTAGCCCCGATGACGTGCAGGAAATACTTTTCGACGTTCTGCGCCACCGAATTCTGTTGAGCTTCGAAGCCGAAGCCAGTGGTGTGAATCCGGATCGGGTGCTGGAGACTATTCGCGAGCGCGTCCCATCAGCCTGATTCAAAGCGGTCAGTCACCATGTCTCGATTAGCAATCGATCCCCAACACGCCCGCTACCAGAGCAAAGGGGCGGTAATCACGCTTCAGCAGCTGCTAATTCAGCGGCATGCTGCGCGCACGCTTGAATACCTCATGCATTCCCGCTCAATTGCAGGGATATCCGGCCTCCATCTGTCCAAAATGCGCGGCCGCGGCATCGATTTCGAAGAGTTCAGACCCTACCAGGCTGGTGATGATATCCGCCTAATAGACTGGCGTGTCACCGCGCGCACGGGTCGTCCATTTACAAAGGTGTTCCGAGAAGAGCGTGAAAGACCCGTCATAATAGCCGTAGATCAGACCCAAAACATGTATTTTGGTAGTCAGGTAGCCTTCAAATCCGTGGTTGCCGCCCAGGCAGCAGCAGTATTTTGCTGGCTCGCCATCGACAACGGCGATCGTGTGGGTGGCCTGGTTTATTCCGACAACAGCTCCGCACTTGTTCGACCGAAACGCTCGCGCCGGTCTGCCCTGCATCTACTCAATCAGGTGTTTCTTTACAACCAGCGACTACAACAGGCCAAGGCTCTGGAACAACAGCAGGCCATAGACCCTGATTTCAAGCCTGGCTTGGCCTCTGCACTTGGCCAGATTCGCCGCATCACTAAACCGGGCAGCACGCTATACGTCATTTCCGACTTTATGACTCTGGATGCTAAGGCGCTGCGATACTTGAACCAGCTGGCGCGACACAATAATGTCGTTTGTTGCCTAGTTTATGATGCACTCGAGGAAACCCTGCCGGTTCCGGGTATTTACAGCATAACTGATGGGAGTCATAAAGGGGCTATCAACACTCACAATGATAAGACTAGAGCACGCTACCGTGAGCATTTCAAAGAGCGCATGCAATACCTTGAGGGCGAATTGGATAAACTCCAGATCCGTTTAGTCAAAATGCGCACCAATCAACTGGTGGTTGAGCAGATTCGAGAATGGATAGCGAAGACTTATTAAGCCAATTGGCAGATATTCATCTACCTGCGCAAGTGAGCTACTGGCCACCGGCACCGGGTTGGTGGGTGTTGGCCATTTTGCTGCTGATCGGCCTGGTTTATCTCGCCTATAAGCTACGCATCCGGGCTCAACAAGCAAAGGTCTGCCAGTACGCGCTGGCCGAGCTTGATGGCTGTATGGCAGAGTACGCTACGGCGGATAGCTCGGAGCCTGATGCGAACCTTCTACGCTACGTTAATGCAGTCAATTCAGTCTTGCGACGGGTGGCCCTGGTGCACTTCCCCAATAACGCAGTAGCTGGACTGGATGGCCAGGCTTGGGTTGATTTTATTCGACAAAAAGGTGACTCTTCCCTGCTCAACGAACAGATCGCAGCGGCCCTCAGCCGCGGTCGATTCCAGACCCGCGTCGAAGTCGACAGTAAGGCACTGTATGAGCTGGGCCGAGCCTGGATTAACAGTCTTTATCAGCATAATCACGGAACGACTCTTGAGGCCTTGCCGCTGGAGGATTCTACCAAGTAATGCTTGAATTTACCTGGCCCTGGGTCTTCCTGGCACTTCCCTTGCCGCTTCTCATATATCGTCTGATGGCCCGCGCACCGCGGCAGGATGCTGCCCTATACGTACCATTTTTCAGTGTTCTGCGCCGTCTGCAGTCAGACAACGAAAACCTNGGTAGTGGTCGCCTATTAAATCTGATCTGCTGCACACTTATATGGCTACTAATAATTCTGGCTGCGANCCGCCCGCAATGGCTAGGCGATCCGGTGCAACTCCCATCCACCGGTCGCGATCTCATGCTGTCCGTAGATATTTCTGGTTCTATGGAAGCCCAGGACATGGTCGTTGGGAATCGCCAGGCATCTCGTATCGATGTAGTAAAAGCCGTCGTGGGCGACTTCGTCGAGCGGCGTGAAGGCGATAGACTTGGCCTGATTCTGTTCGCTGCCCATGCTTATATTCAGGCACCACTGACATTCGACCGCGCAACTGTAGGTACACTGTTAGAAGAAGCTGAAATAGGCATAATCGAAGAATCTGCGACTGCTATTGGAGATGCAATCGGTCTCGGGGTTTTACATTTGCGTAATCGTCCTGAGAACAGTCGTGTTTTGGTCTTACTTACGGATGGAGTGAATAACGCCGGTGCCGTTTCACCAGAGCAGGCAGGGCAGCTGGCGCAGCAGGAGAACATCAAAATCTACACCATTGGCATTGGCGCCGACCAGGTCGTGCAGCGCACCTTCTTCGGGGCCCGGGCTATAAATCCATCGGCTGAACTGGACGAAGCAGTGCTGACTCAAATCGCAGAATCCACTGGTGGGCGCTATTTTCGCGCCCGCGATGTTAACGACTTGGTGGAGATTTATGAGGAACTGGATCGCCTCGAAACGATTGAGCAGGATGAGCAGACCTACCGCCCTACCCGCGTTTTATTTTATTGGCCGCTGGGGGCAGCATTGCTGATCAGCTTTATCCTAGCCTTGTTCTCAATACCCTGGTTATCTATGGCAGGCAAGGCTCGCATAGGGCCTGATGAAGCTGACGAATTGGCTGATTCGGAGGTTAGTCGCGCCTGATGGAAATCCTTATCCCCACCACTTTACTGGAAAACTTTCATTTTCTGAGGCCAATCTGGCTGCTCGCACTGATTCCTGCCCTGATCTTCGTGATTTCCCTGTGGCGAGTAAACACCGTGGTGACTGCCTGGGACAGGGCAATCGACAANAGCTTNCTGCCTTTCCTGCTGGATCGCAGCAAGAATGCTTCACAACGCACCCCCTTGCTGCTGCTGCTAACTGCTTGGACTTTGAGTGTAGTGGCTATGGCCGGCCCAGTCTGGGAACAACTGCCTCAGCCCGTTCAAAAGCGGGAAGACGCCATGGTAATCGTNCTGGACTTNTCCCTGTCCATGTTCGCACCAGACCACCAGCCAACTCGCGTTGATCTGGCCAAGCGCAAGCTNAGAGATATCCTCGCGCTACGCGAAGAGGGGCAGACCGCACTTGTTGTGTATGCCGGCGATGCCCATACCGTGACGCCGCTGACAGATGACGTGGTGACCATAGAATCACTGGTCCCCTCCCTCAGCCCCAACATCATGCCCTTGTTTGGCTCCAATCCTGTGGCAGCAATCGATGTTGCCATTAGTTTGCTGGACGATGTTGAAGCTAGCAGAGGCCGGATATTGCTGATGACAGACGGTATCAGCGGCTTTTCTGAAGAACAATTGCTCGCGGACACCCTTCAGAAAACCGATTACGAACTCCTGATTATGGGAATCGGCACCGAAAAAGGTGCCCCAATCCGCACCAGCGACGGCAGTTTTCTCACCGATGAAACAGGCGCAGTCGTCACCCCTGCCCTGAATCGGCCTGTGCTCCAGTCATTGGCTAATCGCACCGGGGGACGCTATCATGATATTCAGCTAGCCGATTCCGACCTAGCCTTCCTCCTCTCGAGTTTTGACCTGCTGGATAATGAAGAACTAACGGAAGTCGAAGAAGAATTCGATGTCTGGTATGAAGCTGGACCATGGCTGCTGCTGCTGGTCTTACCCCTCGCCGCCATGACGTTTCGCCGCGGGTGGCTGTTTTCTCTAGTGCTGATCACAACTTCTGGGGTATTTATTCCCACTGAACAGGCCCATGCCCTAGACTGGCGGGATCTCTGGAAGACCAAGGACCAGCAGGCCGCAGAAGCTTTCGCTAATGAGGATCACGCGTTTGCAGCGGCCCTGTTCGAGGAGCCAGGCTGGTCAGGTGCAGCCAACTATCGCGCTGAAAACTATGAATCAGCGGTGGCCGCGTTCAGTGCAATCAATACACCGGATGGGCACTATAATCGGGGTAACGCATTGGCTCAGGCAGGTAACTACCCCGAAGCTATTGCCGCCTATGATTCCGCCCTTGGGCTGGACCCCGAACATGAGGATGCGATTCACAATAAAGAAATAATTGAGCAACTGCTGGAGCAGCAGGAGTCTGAGGAAGGGGAGCAGCAGGAAGGCGATAGCCAAGAGAATCAGTCGGAGCAGGACTCGCAGAATCAATCTGAACAGGAAGAAAACAGCGAGCAACAAGACCAGCAAAGCCAGGAAGGCAATGAGGAGCAGCAGGAACAGCAACAACAGAACCAGCCACCTGAAGAACAAGAAGGATCTGAGTCCAACAGCGAGCAGAACACCCCATCGGAATCAACCAACGAAGAGTTCGAGGAACAGCAATCTCTGGAACAGTGGCTCCGCCGCATCGAAGATGACCCTGGAGAATTATTGCGACGCAAGTTTCGCTATCAGTATCGCCAACGTCAGTTAAACGGCACTGCGAATAGCGGGAGTGGAGGACAGGTATGGTAAAGCGCTTCTTGATATACCTGTTTGCGATCGCTTCAGTGTTGAGTATCAACCCAGCCGCAATGGCACAGGCAATAGAAGTTTCAGTTGATCGTTCTGAAGTGGCGCGTGGAGAAACCCTGACCTATACGATCAGAGTATTTGATCAACGCCAGGGCATGCAGTTAGACCTGACGCCACTTACAGAAAGTTTTGATGTGCTGGGAACGCGCACATCCAGCCAGATACGCTCAGTCAACGGCACTGTCGAGTCCTGGACTGACTACATTGTGACTTTGTTTCCGCTTACAGAGGGCGATCTGCAAATCCCTTCCCTGGAAATCAATAACGCAACAACCGACCCCATTACTGTAAACGTGGTTAATCAGGGGCCGCGCTCCAATCAGTCCTCAGAAGAGCTATTCTTGGAAATAGAGGTCAATAAGGAGAGCGTGTATGTACAGGAGCAGCTCTTGTTTACCGTACGCCTCTACTACACCATCAACGGTATTCGTAATCCTCAGTTTACCGAGTTGGAAATGGCAGATACCGTAATCCAACTAATTGGCTCTCCCAATCAGTATGAAAAGCTAATCGATGGGGTTCGTTACGGCGTATACGAAAAGCGCTACGTCATCTTTCCACAACGCAGTGGACCACTGGAAATACCCGACATCCTGTTCCGGGGTGAGGTCACTGACGGGTCCAGCAATTTCGTGTTCAGAAACCTGAACACTCGAAGGGTAACCGCTTTTATCGATGGGATTACGATCGACGTAATGGAGCGCTCAGCCAGCGCAGCTAGCAGTAGATTCTGGCTGCCCGTAAGCAATCTGACTCTCGAAGAAACGTGGAGCGATGAGCTTACGGATGTTCAGATAGGCGACTCCCTGATTCGGACAATAACCATGGTCGCTGAAGGCCTTGATGGCGCCGTACTCCCGCCATTCGGTGGCACTGAACTAATTGGCGCAAATGTATATCCTGATCCCTCAGAGATAGATCGCACCTTCGTAGATGGNGCTATCGTGGGNACCAGAGTCGAGACNATGACTATCGTACCGACGGAATCAGGTGCTTTGGAGATTCCTGAAATTTCCATACCCTGGTGGAACGTCGATATCGGCGAATTAGAAGCAACCGTGATTCCCGCTACCTTCATCGATATCGTTTCCGTGGAGGGTGCAGCCCCTGCCGAACAGGCCGTCGCGAGCACTGGAAACNTGGAAGAATTATTGGAGATGCCCCCAGTGGTTGATCAAGACATGATCGATGCACAGGCGGAAGCAGAGTTTATCGAGGTAGATGCTGACTGGCTGAACTATGTCATTGTTGGTGCCTTCCTGATCGTACTAGCCAGCNTCTACCGACTGGTAGTTAAGCCAAACCATGTTCAGATTGCAGCATTTNTACGCGCACAAAAACGGCGCATTGATGAGTACTACGCACCGACAAACAATGAAANNATAGCCTACAAACAGTTACGCAATTCCCTTGGCAAAAGCACTCTAAACCAGCAGGACCTCAATGAAATTCGCCAGCGCTGGATTGTATGGTGCGACCATTTTATTNNTGAACGCCGGGTAACCAGCATGGAAGATATTCTGCAGCAGCATGAAGCACCCCAGCTNCATGAGTTTGCCGCTGCGCTGCAAGCTAAACTGTTTAAAAACAACTCTCCCACTCAGTCGAAAAGCTTCGATACTCAAGCTTTAACACAGCGTCTTGCTGGACTGCGAGCAGAGCGGGCCAAGCAAGCAAAGAAGCAGGCACGGGAAGAACGGTACGCGTTACCACCACTNTACAAAGCCTGAACCATTAATGTTCCTCACCCTCTGTTCCAGGCTGTGAACTCTCAATACCAGTTTAGCGTGAAAGACTCAAAACTCGTTTATTCAACATCCGGAGATAGCAGCTGCACGACATGCGGCAAGGCTCTGCATAAGTGTCGTTGCGAAAAANAGCATCAGCCTGCAACTGGGCAAGNCNCGAATGATGCGCTAATCCAGCTGCAGAGCAAAGGAAGGGGTGGCAAAGAAGTCACTGTAGTGACTGGTCTGACACTTAATGGCATGGAGATGCTCGCACTCTTACGGGAACTGAAGTCCGCTCTAGGTTGTGGTGGCACGCTTAAGCGGCAACAGCTCGAACTGCAGGGAAACCGAATTGATGCAATCAAGCGGGCNCTCAACTCTAGGGGCATCATTGCAAAGGTGTCTGGCGTCTGAGCTATTCGCCCACGTANGAATCGTTTCGTCTCAACACAGNANGAAANTTTCTTAGCAGAGCCCGNANAATNTTGAGACTGGCTTTTTCTGATTGTACCGTTATGCGAGGCTGTGCGTAGTTCAGGTGCNCATAGANTTTTGTAAGTTCATTGATANCAAAATCTAGCTCAGGCCTCTGGCTTAACANCCGGTCCCGATGAGCTTNCGGGCCTTCGCCCGCAACCGTGACAAACCNACCCTGNCGAGCTCATNGCTTAGTTGAAAAANTCAGCCGTCACTCTGTAAATCAGCCACTAGATTTTGTTGCCGAGCCATGCTCTTTTTCTTNTTTCTTGCCGCCTTGGCCGCATCGCTTCGAATCGTTTCCAAGCGCTTGAGGTAGACCTCATCCACATCGCCAGTGATGTAATCACCATCAA
>NYWC01000099.1 GCA_002684935.1 Gammaproteobacteria bacterium | reverse complement strand
GCCGGACGGCACCAAGTACGTGAGCAGCGTGCGTTTCGGCAGTGTGTCGGAGATTAAGCCCGGTGGGGAAGCGACAATCATCGCATCCGGCATACCCAGTGCGGCGTCAATGTGCTACGACTCGGTGCAGCACCAGTTAGTGATCCCGATGAACCCTAACTACGCGCTGGCCTTTATTCCTCTCTGATTGCATTTCAGTGTTGGGCTCTGTGATTATCATTGCAGAGCCCAATCACTGACCCGCTAAAATTCTCCCCACCACTCTATTAAAGCGGCTCAAGCCAGCTTCAAGGTGGTCTTCAAGCAATGCCGAGCTGAATCGAAAGTGATCCTCAACCCCAAACCTGCTGCCGGGTATTACCAGCACATCCTCTTCCTTTAGCAGCCTTCTCGCAAATTCATCAGACTTGACCGGCAGGTCAAATTTGACGAACGACATGGCTGAAGCCTGGGGTGGTGCTACAGAAAAGACGCCGGGATATTCGCCCAGTGCGGCGGTAAAGGTTTCGAATCCCCGGCGAATCAACGTTCGCGCCCTAGCTCGCAGCTTTTCACGTGCACGTTCTCCCAACGCCGCATCGGCCAGCTTCATGGAAAACATGGTGGCCGCAATAGTGGCGTATTCATGACGGCGCCAGCAGTCTTCAATCACAGGCATAGGAGCTACCAGCCAGCCCAGGCGCAGACCCGGCAGCCCATAGGCCTTACTCATTGAGTTAATGGCAATAACCCTATCGTAGTCACCCCAGAAAGAGGCCGTGGGCTCGTCACTGTCCCGTTCTGTTCCGGTATACACTTCATCTGCCACAATCCATGCACCACAACTGGCCGCAGCTGCGATTACTGCGTCACGATCAGATTGGGACAGGATGCGACCGGTCGGGTTGTTAGGATTAACGACATGGATGATGCTAGTTCTGTCGTCCACGGCTTGTTTTAATGCGTCAGTGTCCAGCGCCCAATCATCGGACTCGATCATGTCTACGCTACGAACCTCAAATCCCAAGTTGCTTGCATTGCCGCTAAGCTGTTCGTAGGTAGGTCGAAAGCGAACCATGTTGTCACCCGGATTTAACATCGTAGCCGCCACCAGTGTATTGGCTTCGCTGGCACCGATCGTGACAAGGATGTTCTCGGCTGTTGTTCCATCGTACATTGTCGCGATTTTTTCACGCAGGCTCTGGATGCCATTTACCTGTGGATAATCCACTAGCGTTGCGAACAGTGAGTTGGTATCTATGCTGGCCAGCTCAAACAGCTCAGTATAAGTGAGCGGATGCACACCACTTTCTGCAAAATGATATTTAACGGCATGTTCGTTTTCAGACATGNACTGTTCAATAGCGAAAGGTTGGAATAGAGATCCAGACATAGGAATAATTACTTCAATATGAGTCTACAGGTTTAACTAGATGGANAACGAAGTTNNAAANCTACCCACATCAGGGAGATGACGGCGCAGATCNCGGCCGTGATCCGGGCGAGTTGCGCGTATTCATTCGATCCGTATTTCTTCAAGAGTGNTCGTCGTATTCTAANGTGCGGGCCGTTTCAGTGCCAGCCNTGGTCGGGCACCAGTNNCCCTGCCATTTTCCAAAACNAACTTGCCGTTAACCCACACCGACTGAANCCNGGTGGAGATTTGCTGCGAGNTCTCNACAGTCGCATGGTCTTGNATAGTGTCTGGATCAANNAGNACCAGGTCNGCCTTCANCCCCTCTTGCAGCAGGCCACGATCNGNNAGTCCCANGGTGNTCGCCGCGCGACTGCTCATCATGGCGATGGCTGTNTCNAACGCCAGNGTGTTTCTNTCCCTGACGTATCGCGCCAGCACTCTGGGAAATGCGCCATAGCCACGGGGNTGGCNGCTNTAGCCGCCNTCGGAACAGATGTTGGCGAANTCCCACTGCAGCAGCNGNTCGATATCATCCTCNTGCATGGAGCGNCCCATGATGGACTCGGAGGCTTGACCGCCGTTGGCTTCACTCCACGCCATGGACTCNGCGATCACGTCNGAAAGNGTCTGNGCCTCTGAGCNGCCGCGCAGNTCAGCGATATCGGCAATAGACAAGCCNACATAGCTTGGGTCNGGCATGAAGTTNGTAAANATNATGCCATCTGCNGNTGCAATGCTTTCCANCACGAAGTTAATCTCGTCCATGTCACTTGGATCACGATTCGGAAGCAGCNCGGTGATAGTCGACTGCCAGTATTCATAGGGATAGATATCCCCCGTAATATTGATGCCCTCGGCGCGTGCTTCGTTGAGGATCTCCAGCACCCTTGGCGCCTCACCCCAGACCTGCCGTGCAGCCAGTTTCATGTGCGAATAGTGCACGGGCATGCCTGTTACTCTGCCGATCTGGATAATTTCTTCAATGGCTTCGAACACGAAACGGTCTTCTGAACGCAGGTGAGAGGCGTAGCGCGCACCCAGGGTTGCGGCCCGCTGCGCGAGCCGCACGATTTCGCTGCCGACGGAGAACTTCCCCGGCACATACTCAAGGCCACTGGAGAATCCCAGCGCACCGCTGTTCAGCTCTTCCGCGAGCAGATTAGCCATGGTTTCAATCTCGTCGTCGGTTGCAGGCTCTTCATTGCGCGCCGCCATGACGATTTCGCGGATCGTGTTATGGCCAGCATAAGATCCAACATTAACCGCAGCAGGAGCCTGCTCGTAGGCGTCATAAAACTCAGCGATAGGAAAAGCGTGCCCGCCATCCTGGCCGAAAATTGTAGTGGTAATGCCCTGGGTAAGCATGGGTAAGGCATCTTTGTTCTCTGCCAGGCCTCTATCGTGGTGGCTGTGGGTATCGATAAAGCCGGGTGCTAATACCAAGCCAGTAGCATCGATGACAGTTTCGCCGGACCGTGCTTCAAGTTCACCGATCTCGGCAATTCCATCACCCTCGACACGCAGAGCCGCGCTATAAGCTGGGCTGCCGCTGCCGTCGATGATCATTGCATTGACTATCAGGGTTGAAGCTGGAGTCTGTTCATCCGAGCCAGGGCTGCCGCACCCGGCGAAGACGAGCACAGAAACTAATAGCGTGAGGAGTTTCTTCATTGGCTCATATGCAGATAAGATTGAGAGCAACTTTGGATGGGGTGACTGCAATTGTCGACCTCTTATTTCTTATAATATGTAGAGAAGGGCGGGCTGCCGTGACTCTGAATACGATGGTACCCAGGCCAATATTGCAGATTTTTCTGAGTAGCTATTAGTCTTCTAGTCTTCGTTAAGGGTAACCAGCCCAAACAGGTCCCTGATCTCATTGGAATTCAAATAAAACACTACAAAAGCATAAAGGCCCAGAGGCACGGCGTGGGTGACTGCGAACAAAAGGTACTCATCGGCAGAGCTGACAGCCATCATCAGGAAGATCAATTGGAAGGCATGGACTACAGCACTGATGCTCGCTAATACGGCGGCCATGATCCACACGGCAAAACTTCGATACAAGATGCCAATAGCCAGCCCCACACCCAACACTGCAGTGATTAAACCAAAGGAAACGCCACCCGACGAAAGCCCTACATCTAAAATCGTCAATACATTAGCAAGCAGCATTACGCCTGCGGCGACATAAATGCCCGTAGGGTTTTCCGGAAAATGAAGTAGTTTCATATTGAGCTGCCCTAGTTGGCGCATTGATCAGATGTTGCTCTTCAAACCGCCAGTTTTCAAGTGTTTTGCAGGGGAATTGCAGAGAGAGAATAGATGATTCAGGCGCGAGTCACCGTCGATCCCCGAAAAATCTTAGGCGCATCAGGAGATTCGTCCTCAGCCAGACGCGCAGGCTAAAAGATAACTCAAGGGTTCAAGAAAGAATAATCCTGCAGTGAGCAATGCGCTTTATCACCCATGGCCGAGAGCCGTAATTAAGGGATTAATCCATCTTTGCCAATCCGCGCTTTAAGTAGCCCACACAAGGGCGAAGGCTTGCTAGCGAACGGCGATGTAAACACCAAGCACGAATATCAAGATAATCATCTTGGAAATGCTTCGTGTAAACCTTGTTTGTTGTATTGGGTTTTCCATGANCTTAACTCTAGTAGAGCCAAACGCAACTTGGTATGGNTTGACGAATCCATGGATGGTTATACAGTATTTCTTCAGTNTGGCAGNTGGCCCCNGCGNAGNTGCTCCGAGGCCATGAATGAGATTGAGAGTGCNGTTNNGGTAGTGGGCGGCAGACAGCTAAAAAGAGTAACGCACACCNAGGAANCCNGCGCGAGGTGGCGCAGGCCCNAGAAANAATGGCACCGTAAGGTCCTNAATTATTGGGACTTCNACCTCGTTAGGCTCTTCACCCAGTAANCCAAANGTCTCGAATTNTTCNTCGAAGACGTTGTTCACNATGGCGAANACCTGNAANTGATCGGTGACCTGGTAGCGGGCGCGAAAGTTGACCACGNTATAACCGTCAACTGGTTCAAGTTGGTTAGACTCATCCCCCCGCAGGTGCTGGTCGCTGTTGTTGACCACATCCAGCCCCAAGCCGAAACGTTCCGTCACCCGATAGTTTGTTAATAGTTTAACCTGATTCTGCGGAATCCCCGGGATACGATCGCCGCTCTGTACAAGGATTTCACCCTCGCTATCAGCGAAGGCGTGATTGGGGCTGAGCGCGCTAAAGTTATCTTCGAAAGTGGCATCCACGTAGCTGTAGGCAAATGTCCAATTCAGGTTCGACAGTTGACCGCTGAGCCTGCTCTCGAAACCGACGCGCTGGGTCTCATCGACGTTGGCAAACAGTCCGGTGGCGCGGCCAGTGGTTTGAAACAGGATGTCATCCCGATTGATGGTGTGAAAGATTCCTGCTGAGTAGGCGATGTCGCCAAGAAATCCTCGGGCACCTATTTCGTAGCTGCTCGAGACCACATCCTCCAGCGGCGGGTCAGCTAGAAAGGCATTAGGCAGGCGGCATTCGAAATCTACATCGTCTGGGTCATCGCCGCGTTCAACGGCAAACTGCACCGCAAGATCAAACACACCTTCATTACAGGCCAGCTCAATTGGTGTAGGCGCACGGGTAGAGCGGCTAAAAGAGGCGTACAGGTTGTGGTTTTCTGTAGCCTGCCAGGTTACGCCTAGCGCAGGGTTTATCCGGTCGAAACTGTGGTCTCCGTTCAGTTCGGGTCGCAGACCGGATTGGTCTCGCAGCGAAACATCTGTGCCATTGGCGCGCAGCGAGAGTGTCAGCGCGACAGCCTTCGTTAAATCCAGCGTCGAGCTGATGTAGGTGCTAAGAGTTTCTGTCTCGGTATTAATGAGCGTAGCCGCTTCATTGACAAATGTGCCGGTGCCCAATCCAGTTGTAATGCGGCTGATTGGATCGAGGTTGGCAAGCTCCAACACTGAGTTAAAGTCTGACTCGCCCTTAAAATAGGAACCACCAATCACCAGCTGCCCGCTGTAACCCGCGAAGTTGCTTTTGAGGGTCCATTGAAAATCGCCACCAAAAGATTGCTGTACCCGGTTGCTGATGTTGTTAATCGCCTGGTCGGACAGCACACCGCTGCCCGACAATTCGTCAGCCTCGAAGCTCTCGATATTGAATTCTTCATCCTCACCAAACTGTGTCGCAAGGTTGTTGAGAAAACTCTCCAGCGCTTCGGCGCCGGCAAACTGACCCTCGCACAAGTCATCATCGTCTATGCCAAGTTCTTTCACATCGTCTTCTTCCAGGCCTTCGATCAAACCCGGACCGCCGCTGAATTCACAGACTGCAAACTCGGAGCCGTCGCCATTGAATGAGTCTGTATCGTTCTTACGCCAGAACAGATTGCCACTGAAGCTAATGGCTGAAGATACCTCGTGGGAGAAATCTAGGCTCATCATCGTCATTTCGTTTTCAGTGATATCCGGCCCCGTGAAGATTGCCTCTCGCCTCAATGCGAGTAGCTCGACTGGCGCAGCGCCGTTGCCAATCAGGTCAGAGCGGCCGTGCTGCAAGTTAAGGTTTGCAGCGGAGTATTCAGAGCGCCAGCCAAAGCTGCCATAAACATTGAGCGCAGCAGATTCAGATTGATCGCGCCAGCCGNNCTCGTCGAAGCGTTCGATATTAATGTAGTAGCCAAGCTGNCCATCATTGCCGCCGATTTCAATNTTGGCCGTAGTGCGACCGAAAGAGCCGGCGCTGATCTCAACNTTACTGCCCTGGAAGTTAAAGCCGTTCTTCATATCGATGACGAGGGAGCCGCCGAGGCTATTGAGGCCGTAGAGTGGGTTAGAACCGCCGCTAAGGGTAATCTGGTTAATAGCGGATTGAGGCAGCAGGTCCCAATTGACCGCATCGCCAAGGGGCTCATTGATGCGCACGCCGTTCTGGTAGACCGCCAGCCCCTGGGCTAGCCCCAGCAGCGGCGANGCGGTAAAGCCCCGGTACTGCATGTCTCNCTGTAGCGGATTGTTCTGCGCGTCATTGAGTGAAACACTGGAGAAGCTCTGGCCCATAAAATCGGCCAGACTGGCCCCGCCAACGTTATCCAGATCCTGCGCCGAGCCGACCTGAATCGGGTAAGGCAGCTTGCTGCGATCAATACTGGAGCCTGCTGGCACTACCCCGGTGACCAGGATCTGTTGCGGATCCTGCTGGGCAAGGGTGGTCTGGGACAGGCTGGTCAGAGCCAGACCGATCAGGTAGACGATGGACTTTGTGGGGTGCAGCATTTAGCGGCTCTATAGGGGTTTTTCACTTATGCCTCTTGGCTCAATCTACGTTGAGCCGTCTTGTCGTCGGCGCTGCTGCTGCGGACTTTAGCATTCTCAGGTTGGCTACAGTATAGCAAACGCCGCCCCGAAAGTTATTTAGACGCAGGACTGGTAGGAAAATAGACAGCTAATTTGGCAAGCTATCGGGGCTAGGAAAAGGCAGACGACCAGCGAAGTTGCTAAATTTAGGTTCACCACCACTCATTTTAAACGCTAGATTCTGCCTTTGACCCCGTGCCAAAGGCTGTGTAGATTAGCGCCTCCCTGCAGTCAATCAACGGCTGCATACGCTGATTCAGTATTCGGAGGAAGTAATGGCCACTATCCTTATTACCGGCACCAACCGAGGTTTAGGTCTGGAATTTGTGAAACATTTTCTTGGGCGCAGCGACACGGTGATTGCCACTTGCCGCGATAGCAGTAGTGCAACCGAGCTGCAGGCACTGGCAGCAAACAATGAAAACCTGAACCTGAAGAATCTGGATGTGAGTGATGAGCAATCCATGGCCGCCTTTGCCACCGAACTTAAAGACACGCCGATCGATGTCTTCATTAATAATGCCGGTGTCTATGGCCCCAGAGATGCTAACTTCGGCAATGTGGTCAGCAGCGAGTGGGAACAGGTAATTAGAGTGAATGCCATTGCCCCAATGCTGTTAACGCAATTGATCATTGGCAGCCTGCGGCAGGGTACTGATAAAAAGCTCGTCTATGTTACTTCCAAGATGGGTTCTATCGACGACAACAAAGGCGGCGGCAGCTATATTTATCGTAGCTCCAAGACTGCTCTCAATTCAGTGGTAAAGAGTCTGTCTGTGGATCTTGCCAGTGAGGGTTTCAGTGTGGCGGTTGTGCACCCTGGGTGGGTGAGAACCGATATGGGCGGGCCAAATGGCCTAATCGATGTTCAAACCAGTGTGGGTGGCATGCTGGCTGTTATCGATGGGCTGAGCCCAGATAATGCCGGCGATTTTTTTAATTACGACGGCAGCCTGATTCCCTGGTAGAAATCTCGGTCCAGTAAGCCACCCTCGAGCCAACCTGGAAAGCAGCAGTAGATCTGCACTTTCACTATTGGCGTAAGAGACTAGCTCAATCCTGTACGAACCATGAGTGCCTAATTTGTTCGCTTCCAATTCATCGAGTCATCGCTGGCACTGTTCACTTATTCTGCTGCTGGGGCTGTTATTTTCGACCCAGGCGGCCGGCCATGGTGGCGTAGCGTTTGAGGATGACCTCTGTGTCATTAGCATCGATTTCATGCAGGCACATTTCACCGTGTTTCAGCCAGAAACCAGCGATAGCACAGAATACTGTGAAGACATCCCCAATGTGACTCGTTCTGTTTTTGTTATGGAATACCTGCACGATCTGCTTACTGAGATGGTGCTCGATTTCCGGATTGTGCGAGATGTTAATGACGTAGGACGCTTCGCCTCCTGGGAGGACATCGAGGCTATCGATGATTTGGAGGCCGCCACCGTGTTCTATGAGGCGGCTCGCATGGAAGAGGGCGGGTTCTATCGCACCAGCTATGAGTTTCTGGAAAAGGGCACCTATATTGGTGTAGTTACCGCCGATCATCCCACCGAAGATCGCNAATATAACGCGGTATTCTATTTTCGCGTTGGTGGTCGGGACTGGGGCACCATCCCAATTTTTCTTGCCCTTGGCATGCTGCTGCAATTGGGATATTGGGCCAGCACCGGTGGATGGCAACGCATGCAGGAACGCATGATGGGCTAACTCNGCAATTCGCGTTAGCGTCCAGATCGCCAGCTGTAACTGCGANATATTTCAGAGTTGACANACTAGCGGAACTTTCACCGACAAAGTGTTTTCCTCAGTCGGCTATTGATATACAGTCATTGCAAATTGCGCCGATAATTTAAGAGTGAGTCATGGAGCGGCGCGCTGGACTGTCCCTCGATTTCAACGCAATTCGACTCTCAACCGCATCACTAACCGCAACAGCAGTCGATTCAGGTGATTGTGCGTGAACGCCAAGATTCTGCGATTGAACAAAGCCGGAATCCCAGTTAGTTGGTTAACTCGGGAAGAAACAGCGACCCTCCTGGTAAAAGACCTCGTTATCTGGTCCCTCGGTGACACCGTCATGGAAATTCGCGGTGGCTATAACCGTCAGGGTATTCGATCGATTCTGCGTCTTCCCAGCATCGTTGCCTGTGGTGGCAAGGTGCATAAGGACAATTATGATCCCCCCCTGGAAAATAAATTCCTGTTCCGTCGCGACAAGAATCTGTGCCTGTATTGTGGTGGCGAATTCGCCTGGGGTGATCTATCCCGTGATCACGTGATTCCGATCTCCGGGGGTGGTCATGACATTTGGACCAATGTGGTGACGTCCTGTCGCCGCTGCAACAATCGAAAGGCAGACCGCACACCTGATCAGGCCAATATGGAACTGCTGGCGGTGCCATTCGTGCCTAATCAATATGAGTTTCTCTATCTGTCAAACCATGCCGTGCTGGCGGATCAGATGGAGTTTCTTAGTGCGCGCTTTTCCCGGCATATTCAGATCTCCTGAGTTCGCTGTCCTGTTCCGGGGCCAGGGCACGTAAATTCGGGCCCTCGGCCCGTGCATTCGTGATAGCATGCGGCGTCGCGGAAACGACCGTCTGCCACCTCTTTCCAAACCAATAGTCCGCTATGCACAAACCAGAGCAGAATCATTTTGCCGGCGCCATACTGTCGCTAATCACCGCCGCCATGTGGGGTGTCCTGCCTATAGCGCTGAAAGAATTGCTGCAGGGTATGGATGCCAGCACGGTGGTTTGGTATCGCTTCCTGGTTGCCGGCGTGGCGCTGTTTNTCTGGCTTGCAAGCCGCAACAGCCTGCCGGCCTTGCTGAGTGTTCCGGTTAAGATTCGTTGGATGATGCTCGTAGCTGCGCTTGGTCTGTGCGGCAACTATTACTTCTTCTCGCTTTCGCTGATTTATGTGAACGCGGAAACCAGCGAAGCCGTAATACAGCTAACCACACTTTTTCTCATTCTGGGCGGCGTGTTCATTTATAAAGAACCCTTCGTTGGCCTGCAGAAGCTTGGAACGAGTCTGATCCTGGTTGGCCTGCTTCTGTTCTTTAATGACCGATATGATGTGCTGAGCTCGCTGGATAATCAGGAAACAATCGGTGTCCTGATTGTCGTGGTGGCCGCGATTACCTGGACTAACTACGCCTTGCTACAGAAACAGCTGCTGCTTAGCTTTAGCTCGGTGCAAATCCTGTTCTTTATTTATGTGGTTTCTATTTTTGCTCTATTGCCTTTTGCGACGCCGACGTTGCTGTGGCAGCTGACACCTTATCAATTTGGTCTATTGGCATTCTGTTGTCTCAACACGATTGTGGCCTATGGGTGTTTCGCTGAGGCTTTAAATCTCTGGGATGCATCTAAGGTCAGCGCGATGCTGGCTCTGGCGCCGCTATNCACCATAGGCACCCTGAAGCTGATTGTGCTCTTCAACCCTGAATACGCTTTTTCTGATCGGCTGTCCTGGCTATCTATAGTTGGCGCTCTGCTTNTGATTGTCGGCTCAGTCCTGACTGCGCTGATGCCTGCGATCCANCAACGCCGGCGCAGGCAACAAGCNGCGGCTTGAGTCAACGCGAATTGAGCATTCAGTCTTGACTTGAGGCCCAATTTGGCAAGAATCAGGGTATTGTGCTGTCAATTCAATAACAACATCGGGGCTATCCCGGGAACGTCATTATGCGCCGCCTTTCATTGCTTATTTTTTGCACCTTTCTTTCCTCCCTTTTTTACACGCAACCCGTCTGGGCGCAGTTAAGCCGAGTTGAAATCAACGCACGGGAAACGCTAGCCGAGAGCGGAGTGAAGTACAGCTACGACAAGGTTGAGGGGATCTTGCATTTTGTCCTCGATCCAACTGACCCGGCAAATCGCGCCATCGTGGATATCGAATACGCGCCAGTCAACGAAGGGGGGATGGTGGAGTATTCAGCGGATTTTCGCATGCTGATCCCTTCCGCGGACATTGCTAATGGCACTCTGGTATACCACGTCAATAATCGCGGGCGCAGCGTTACCCATCCGGAGATATCTTTGCATCACCCGGTAGCGGGTGAGGGCTTTACTTATCTGGTGACTGGCTGGATCAATGAATTGAGTTCGGGCTCAAGCAGGCTGCGGCTGCATGCGCCGATTGTCGGCACAGAGCAGGCGCCGCTTACCGGGGACGTGCGCTACGANTTGTCCACTGGCAGTGCGGCTGAGAGCATTAACATCGCAGGTGGCGGCCACCTTGCCTATGCGCCGACTCAGCAGGGCCTGAAGACTGCCAGCCTCACTCGACGCCTGTACCAGGTTGACCCAAAAACACCCATTGAGCGATCCCAGTTTGACCTCAGTGTCACGGAGGTGGCCGACAGCAATCAAGTTGACGTCTCCCTGTCATTAGCCGCCGGTTTTGAGCCAGGTTATCTATATGAACTGATTTATGAAGCCAGGGATCCGGTTCTGGCTGGCGCAGGGATGACGGCGATTCGAGATATGGTGTCAGCCATTCGATATGGCACAGACGCCCAGGGAATGGCTGAACTCGAACTTCCTGCAATCAGTCATGCCATCACCTATGGCGTGTCCCAGAGCGGGCGCCTGCTGCGGCAGTTCATTTACGACGGCTTCAACGCGGACCTCGGGGGCCGCAGTGTTTTCGGGGGCGCAATCCCGATTATCGCCGGCGGTGGCTATGGCATGTTCAATATGCGCTTTGCGATGCCAACCCGCACCAATGGCCATCATTCCAATTATCTCTATCCCAACGATTTGTTTCCTTTTACCTATGGTAATAGTACTGACCCTTACACAGGCCGCCAGGATGGCGTCCTTACTCGGGCCCGCTTGGCCGGCGTCGAACCTAAGCTGATGCATATACAGACTAGCAATGAATACTGGTTACGGGCTGGTTCGCTGCCCCATACAACGCCGGATGGGCGCGCNGATGCGGTGATNCCTGACAATGTCAGGTTCTATACNATTGGCGGTTCCCAGCATGGCTCNGGCAATGGTCGGCCCCGTGCAGCCAGCAGCGGCCAGCTGCCGCCTAATCCGAGCATGTGGATGCCTATNAGNGACAGNNTGCTGGTCGCTATGAATGATTGGGTNGTTAACGGAGAGNTACCGCCACCGTCCCGCTATCCCCGTATTNCNGATGGCAGTCTCGTCGTGTCCCATNAAGGAGGGGNCATCAACCCTGCGGCCTGGAATCAGCTCAACGGANTTAATTATCCTGNATCCATGTATGCGCCTGGNCTNAATNATTATGGCAATCGCTGGCNTGGAGAGCGGATTGTTGACCGGCATCCCTCAGAGTCGNAGGCGATCTATCGNACCCTGGTTCCCCAGGTTGATTCGGATAATAATGATCTCGCANNAGCCACTATTCTTCCGCCAACTGCACAAGTGCCACTTGCCACATTTATGACCTGGAATCTTCGGGCGTCCGCAACCGGCGCAGAGAAGTCCCTGGCGCGGCTAGCGGGAGGTTACATTCCATTCGCCGGCACCACGGCACAGGCGCGGGCCGCCGGTGATTCCCGCAGCAGCATCGAAGGCTTGTATGGGGATTTTGATGAATACCTGGCTAAATATGAGGCAGCTACAGATGCGTTGATCGTCGAAGGGTTTCTTCTGCCTGGCTTTAAGGGTGACTACATGGAAATCGCGCAAGAGAACGAGAGCCTGTTTCCCTGAGGCTTTTTACTGGGCGCTGCGAAGCTCTGACTTTACTGTCTTGCAGGTGCGTAGTGGTAGAGTGAGGCTTGGTCGTCTTCAGGCACGAAATAGAAATTGCCGCGTAGGTTTTCGTCATATTCAAACCAGAAAGGGTTGCGGGTGAGTAGCTCGCCGCCTGGTGCAGTGCCGCTTACTCGAATCTTGTGCATCACTTCAAGCGTGCTCAACTCAACGAGCTCCAGCCCTCCGATAGTCAGGAAGTGGGTGTTATCAATGAGCAAGTTTCCCATGCCGCTGCACAGCATTGCCTGCTCAGTGACTCGCTGGCAGTCCTGATAGTCAACGTCAGACCCAGTCTTGNTCTTTGCGTACNCCTGGGCTGGATTGCGCNNGGNTTCTGTTTCAGTCCAACGATAAAGCGTCTGTGACCCCCAGCTCAGGCCATAAATCGAGCCATCAGCTGGATTACGCAGGACGCCGCCCAGGTGGTCATCGAAGCGAAATACCTCGGTCACGGTTAGAGTCTCTGGATCCACGGTGTAGACAATGGAATGGCTGGCGGGGCGATATTCCGCCACCGAGATCCAAAGATTCTCACCATCATAGTCCATACCGCCAGGATGGTATTTGCTGTCCTCACCTAGACTGACCGTCGCTTCCAGCTTGCCCTGTAAATCAAATTTGAACAGGTGGCCTCTGCCTTCGCCCGGCGCGCGGTCGTAGGCTGATCCTGAAACCGGGATCGCCTCGGGCCGCACANTAGTTTCTACTGCGGTCATATAGAAGCTGTCGCCAATGCGAGTCATCCCCTGGGGGTGATGAACTTCGAAGTCTAGTGGGATGGTCTGTAGTAGCTTCCAATCCGCGTCCGAGCTAAGCTGCATGAGCAAGCGAAGTGCGGCGTCATCATCAGACTGCTGGCCAAGGGCCGGCAGCTGCGTTAGCAAAAACAGAGCTGATAACGAGGCATGGACTAATTGCATGGCCTATTGTTACCCAGCACGCGGCTGCAACAAAGCAATAGTTTGAATGGGGAAATGGCCTTTTCGGAGGCGCCGAGGAAGCTGCACTCACTATTACCATCACTTGCGCAAATCCATGCCGTATTTGAGGCATGCCTTGAGGCAATTCAACATATCTTGCTAACCACCGCCGTTGTCATGTGAGCCCTATTCAGCAGAGCCATGAACGTAGGATCAAGGTCTATGCCTTGCCTTCGGCAAGTCTGCTTAATCGATTAAAGCGGGATCTGGAATTGACTGAGTGAAACAGGCCGTGCCACTCGGCCTGTTTCATNAGTCGAGAGAGGGCTGCCTANTCATCCCCGGGTAGGTCAGTANACAGCTGGATAGGCTCGAGACGCGGCAGTGTGCAGGCGTGTGGTGCAGTATCAGAGGAGACGTCTGCTGCTGCACCGGTGCCATTGAGGTTTAGAAATGTCTGGGTCGGATTGTCGCCCAGGCAGAGCAGNTTTNCTGTTGAGCCGNCCGGTTTAACCAGCCCACCCCACACGATATCAGGTGAGTTCTCACCGGTCTCTGCATGCCATTTCGCAAGCAGCGCGTAAGCGGGGANCGTGCCGCCACCAATAAACGTATTGTCGTGGATATAGATCTGTTCAGGATAGGGGTCATATTCAGGGTCGTCGATAGTGCGCCCGCCGAGGGCGAAGCTATAAATCATGATGTTTACATTATTGTTGTCACTGAACTCGTTTTCAAATGCCTCGATATTGTCATTGGCAAGAATCAGTAATCCTGTGCCAGGTGGCACATTACCAACAATCGCCCCCTCTGGAGCAAAATTTTCTGTGTTGTTCTCATATATCAGATTGTCGAAAACTCGTGTGCCTTCGCCGCCTTGAACTTCGAGATTAGGCAGGTCGAACACCAGGATACCGCCAGTATTGTTTGTCGCGACATTGTCATAGACATCAGCAAAGGTCGAATTCTCTATCTCGATACCCGCCACGTTGTATTCGGCGCGTGAGTCGCGCACGATGATCTGAGTGGATTGCCCAACATAGATTCCTGCATCGGCCGCACCTATGGCGACAGCTTCCTGAATTAGTACGTTACTGGATTGCACCGGGTAGATGCCATAGGCCCCGTTCTCCGAATCTGGCCCATTGGTCCACTCAGTGCGCACGCGACGAATCGTGACGTTCTTACTTTCGTTGACCTTCAGCGCATCGCCAATCGTGTCTTCGATGGCGAGGTCTTCAATCACAAAGTTGTCTGCAGTAACGAGCAGGCCTTCCGCACCCTGGATCTGATTGCTAAATGAGAGAATGGATTCCGCCATACCTGCACCGCGGATTGTCACTCCAGGTACCGACAGGGAAAGGCTGCGCGTCATCTCATGGACGCCGGCGGGAATCTCAATGATGTCGCCGGGCTGGGCCTGAATCAGCTGTGTCTGCAGGTCTTCTTCGAAGCTCAGCGCGGGCGCCTGATCAGCGGCAGGGCTTGAGGTCTGTTGGGTCGACTCGCTGCAGGCAGCCAGTAGTGAAGTAGTGGTAATAGCGAGCGCTAGAGGCTTTATTATTTTCATAGTAGTTCTCTTGGGGCCGGGCGGCTCCTGGCAGACGGTTAGTATTACTGCTTATTCCATTATAATGGCACGAATCGATTCTGTTCGACATCCTTGCGAACCCGGTCGTGGGCAAACACCTGGCCATTCATGGTGACATACACGCCCGGTTTCAGAGTCTGCACGGCTGTTATGGCTGAGCCTATATTGAACATGGCGTCAGAATTTTTGAATAGGGCGGGTTGCAAGGCGCCGGTGAGAACGATGGTCTTTTCTGGTATCTCTGCCAGGGCGCTGGCGGTTGCGACCATGGTGTCGGTGCCATGGGTGATAATAATCTTGTCAGCATGACAAGCCTTCACTGTTTGTTGAACAGTCTCGCGATCTTCATCACTCATCTCGAGGCTGTCTTTCTGCATCAAGGACGTCACCGTGAACTCAGGATTAAGATGCAGGTCTTCAATAATTTCCGAGATATTGGGAGGCCCGACTTCATAGCGGCTCTTNGCANCAAAATAGATCTTGTCGATTGTGCCACCGACGCAAAAAATTTGAATCTTCACCGGCTGCTTACCTTTCCACCACTTCATACATCCAGGTGTCGCCGCTTTTTACTGAAGCGTCCGCGGTGAATCCACCACTGCTACCGCCAAAATACTTACGGGCAAATTCAGACAAGACAGGGACCACCTCAGGGCCNTCCATGATGCGCTGCAGGCGNTGTTCATAAAGCTTGCCGTCGATCCGCAGGATCACCCGGTCATCATCTTCCAGNTAGTGAGGCCATTGTTTCCAGATATCCCCATAGCTGGTGTTCATGTAACCGCTGACCAGGAACAGGCGACGATCATGTACGCCAAGCCACACAGTNCTGGAGCGAGCCGGGTCCATAGTCTGGAATTCGATGGTGTTCCGATCTGTCAGAAAACTCCAATCATCGGGCGCTGAGCTAAGTTCGCCACTGGTAAATGGGCCGCCTGAGAAAACCTCCATCGGCCCGTCACTGAAACGCATGGAAAACAGAAACAAGCCGATCACTAGCAGCACCAGACTGAGGCCAATGCCGATGAAGCGCAAAATTTTTCTCATGGTTGTCTCTCCGTTCTCATAGTGTGCGCCCGCGGGCCACTGAAATTTACATGAATCCNGNGGATTTCAGTAAATGATAGTGGCCTGAGTCTGCCGAATACTCTGGATTCTAACTTTTTATCGGGAAAAATGATCCGGGCTCTGGGTTTTTACGTTTTAGACGTGAGACTTTAGCATCATCCGGCTTAACTGCCCTTGGTGCGCCCTTGCTAAGTCCTCCGAGGCAACTGCATGCCTTTCCAATAAATTGAATGCCTCTGCCAGTTAACCAGGCAGGGGCATTTTTTTATCCGCCTTTGGCTCAAGTTCTAGTGGATCCGAGATAGCGATATTCGTCCAGATATCTACTGATCTTCGCTAAATCTCTGGTCTGCCCAGCGATCTCACCCGACGAAAACGCCTCCACAAATTCCACCAGCAGCGGCGCCTCTGACTCTGTGGCTTGCTGCCTCATGTCTCTCCCCTCTGGGGTGGTGGTAACTGTTTTGCGTCTAGTTCATGCAAGTTGCGTTGTTGAAGTCAACTTTTGTCTAGGCAAACAACCCGGTGACTGCCCGCAGTCGATGACTCTCGCTGTCCGACACATACAGCACGCCCCNATGGACACAGACCCCGTGGGGTCGATTCATTGCGCAGGCCAGCGGATTACCATCCGGCCCGTCACCGCGNTCGCCANTTCCAAGCACTGTGTCGAGCANGCCGGTGCTGAGAGACAGGCGTCGGATTACATGATTTTCAGTGTCAACGATATACAGGCTGTTGTCACTGCGGGAATAGGCAATTCCCTTGGGGCCATTGAAGGTCGCATGCAGTGCGGGTCCACCGTCTCCGGTATAGCCCCGCTCCCCAGTTCCAGCGAGGCGCTGCAGGTGTCCTGCCGCCAGGTCAATTTGAAAAACCGCATTGCCTTCTCTCAGCACCAGATAGGCGTTGCCATCACGGTCGCAATCGATGGAGCGGGGCCCTAGCAGTGGTGTTTCCGCCAGAGGTGCCTGGTCTGGAGTGGCTAAGCGCTCGCCCGTCCCGGACAGGGTCGAAATGAGACCGGTCTCTCGACTCACACTGCGCAGGCGCTGATTGCCGATGTCACAAATCAGTAGATTATTCCTGGAGTCAAAGGCGATGCTATGGGGTTGGCGTAGCTGACTGAGTACGGCTGGTCGACCATCACCGGAGAAGCCGGCTTCACCATTTCCTGCGAGTGTAGTGACCAGGCCGGTGCGTCCGGCGATACGACGCACCGTGTGATTGTCCCGCTCCACCACAAACAGATTGCCTTCCAAGTCCCATCTTATTTCATGGGGAGCAGAAAAAGGAGTTTCCAGAGGAAGTCTTGATTCCGGCCTAAAACCGGGTTCTCCGGTGCCNGCAATAGTAGATAGTCTCAGGTTGCTGAGATCGAGTCTGCGAATCCGGCCGGTATCTACCTCACAAAAATACAAGGCACCATCCGGTCCAGGCACTACGCCATAGGGATTATTGATTGGGGACTCGAGCGCCAGTGCCCCGCCGCGTCCCTCGACTTCATAGCCGGCCTCACCGATACCCGCGACGGTCGAGACCACGGTCGATTGCCCTAATACCACAGAGGGAAATGAGGAAACTGCGGCAGCTCCCACCAGTGCCTTGCTGAAGCTACGGCGCTTGAGTACTACCATGCTGACTTTCCCCCTTGGTCGGTCCTTTTTTCTTGTTGTTTAGACAGCAACTAATCCAACAGGTTTGCTACAGATGCCTCAAGCTTTGCCTTTAATTCGGCATTAGTCAATCGCCCTGGCGCGGTGAAAAAATTGTCGTTAAATCTGGGGATAGTCAATCTAGGCTTCATGGTCCACGCTGAATAAAGGCATCTCGTAATCATTGATGTCCAGAATCTCGGTGTCGACACCGGATATCAGGCCAGCTGCGAGGGTCACTCATTGTTTTTTTATAGATTGACTGCTGCTGACGGCGAGGCAATTCACTTCATAATGACCTCGGGTTTAGGGATTAATGGTGTTGTAATTTTGGTCATCCCCAAATACTCTCATATTCCCCCCAACGGGAATACGACAATAAAAGCAGTATAAGAGGATTCAATCATGTGTGATTATGATACTCAAAAAGACGCGGATGCCTATCTGAAAGAACATTCTGATATGTCACGCCGGGATTTCACCAAGCTAGCCACTGGCGCCAGCATGGCGATGATGTTGCCTACAGTTGCTAACGCCCAATCTATCTCCGAGCGCGATGTGGAGATACGCACGCCTGACGGCGTCGCTGATTGCCACTTTGCCTACCCATCCACTGGCAGTCACGCTGCCGTGCTGGTCTGGCCAGATATCTTGGCTTTGCGCCCCGCGTTTCGTGAAATGGGGCGCCGTCTGGCCCGAGAAGGCTATGCAGTGTTGACCGTAAACCCCTTTTATCGTGCTGCCCGTTCGCCTGTGGTTCCTTTAGGTGCCAGTTTTGGCCAGCCCGAGATCAGGGAGCTGGTATTGCCTATGGCCCGTAATCTGAATGCTGACACCCATTTCACTGATGCGAGGACCTTTACAGCCTGGCTGGATCAACAGGATGAAGTGGATACCGGCAAGGGCATAGGGACCACCGGTTACTGCATGGGTGGGCCCATGGTGATGCGAACCGTTGCAGCGGTGCCTGAGCGCTTTGCAGCGGGAGGCACTTTCCACGGCGGTGGATTGGCTACTGGGAACCCTGATAGCCCGCATTTGCTGATTCCAGAAACCCGGGCGGCCATGCTGCATTGCGTTGCGGACAACGATGACCAGAACGATCCCCAAGCCAAGGTTACTTTAAGCGAAGCTTACAGTGCTGCGGGCATCGATGCGGAAATTGAAGTGTATTCTGACGCGCTGCACGGTTGGTGCGCGATCGATTCACAGGTTTATCATCAGGAACAGGCCGAGCGCGCCTGGGGTCGCTTGCTAAATCTGTTTGCCACTAATCTGGCCTGATCCTGAGCCGCTGATCGAGAAGCCGTCGCGACTGAGACCCACAGGGTGAAGAAAGGATGTGTGCCCGATACTTTGTATCGGGCACGAACATACCAGCTATTCTAAGCACCGAATGCCAGTGATTAGACGTGGCGAAACTATTCTTAGTCTGCGATATTTATCTTGCTGGTCCAAAAAATGTCGGCGTTGCCGAAGCT
Source organism: Gammaproteobacteria bacterium (assembly GCA_002684935.1). Taxonomy (GTDB): domain Bacteria; phylum Pseudomonadota; class Gammaproteobacteria; order Pseudomonadales; family Pseudohongiellaceae; genus UBA9145. Next base: position 5,008 of record NYWC01000099.1, on the reverse strand, counting down.
GCTGTCCTGACGAGAGGAGAACCAGGCGATGGTTTCTCCGCCGGGCGGTAGAGCTGGACACATATCGGCACCTGCAGTATTTATTTTTTCTCCCAGATTGAACGATGGCGCCCAATTATTCGGGCCGCGAGATGCAGCGCCATAGATGTCCATGCCACCGAAGCCACCTGGACGGTTGGAAGTGAAGTAAACTTTACCGTCTACATCCTGCGTGAAATGGAATTCCTCCGCTGCGGTGTTGATGTTTGGCCCTTGATTCACTGCATCCCCCCAGCCGCCGTTACCATCAGGTTTAACGCAATAAATATCGGAACCGCCGTAGCCACCGGTTCGACGCGAAGCGAAGCAGAGGGTCTCACCATCCTGCAAAACTGCAGGACAGTGCTCATCACCCTCAGTGGTGCTGACTGGATAGCCAACCAGCTCTGGGTTTGACCAGGTGCCGTTTACCTTGCGGGTTACAAATACATCGTGATTGTTGCGCGGTGTCGAGGTCGCGAGACGATCCGATCGGAAGTAGATTGTGTTGCCGTCGGCCGTGATCCATGGCTCGCGGTCGTCGCCCAGACGCAGCGGGTCTGCGTCCGTGGCTGGTGGTTGATTGACGGGCATACCCATATTGACCGGCGTACCCCAGGTGCCAGTATCCGAATTGAACTTGGCGATATACAGATCCTTCGGGTCGCCATCTGCCACGGCCATATCCTGGCGCGCGCTGCAGTAAACCATGGTGCCATCCGCAGCGAACGAGAGCTCGCCCTCCGCCCACATGGTGTTGACAGGGGCGCCAAAATTATGGACCGCTAACTCTATCCAGTTGGGTTGTTGTGCGTGGGCTTGACTGCTGAGGGCTGCCGCGAGCGCGAATGCTGCAATCATGGATTTAATCATCATCGTATTCCTCACAAGATCTGACAGTGCAATCTTGTTAGTATTTTAGCGTTTTAACTAGGTTTTTGAATTCGCTTGCTGAACATGTTAATGCTCAGCTGCGTGATGTCACTTGAAATGTCCACCAGTGGTCAGGGCGCTCTGCATCAAGTTCTGGTGTAGGGTTATAGGGACCACCGCCAAAGGTCTGTAATTTCTGAATCCGTGCTTGCCAGGCCTGCTCCATACGCGAGGGGTCCTGGACACGGTTAAGCACGATTGGATAGACGACACCATTTAGCCGCATCACCCCTGTCTCATTGGCCTCCACTTTACCGGCCCAGTATTTGCGCTCACAAACCGAGCAGCTCAGGAATAATTCGCCGGTCTCTGTCGCCATGCAATTCAGGTTAATCGAATGGGGGCGAATGCCAGCGTAGATCTGCAGTTGGCACAGGGGAACTTCGTTTGCGAAGGCCCAATCCGTCACCGGGCCATCTGCTGCCTCTCCAAACAGAAATCCACCCGGCGTTCGGTCACAGGGGCAAACCGACGAATAAATCAGAAAACCGATGATTCCGACTGCTAGTAGACCTGCCAGCGAACCACCGACAATCCACTTGGTTCGGGAACTCGCCTTCGCCGAGAGTGTTTCGGACATAATGACGCTCCTATTTATTATTGTTGTTTTTGTAGAATTGCTCAGAGACTACCGCATTTGTGGGTAAATCAAAATTGTTTTGCGGGGAATAGCAGCTTGAATCTTCGGGTTGAATAGAGCGCGCCCGTAGCGCGATTGCCAATCAGGCGTCGCCAGCCTCTAATTCAAATAGTTGTCTTAGAATGCGACGCCACTGGATGTATTGTTCTTCCATTGTGCCACTGAGGCCATGCACCTGTTCATTGAGTTCAAGGATCGCAGGCGCCAACTCCTGATTGAAACCGGCGGCTAGTTCGCGAAATTCTTGCTGGTAGATCTTGCTCCAACGAAATCGGTTGTAGCGCTGGGTCATGGTCAGATAGCCACTGCTGCTGCTGAAAAAATCCTGGCTGATGGGTTCAGGGGCAAGGGCCCCTTCCTGCTCTTCCTGATCATAGGCATGGCGCCGCCACATGACATAGGCCTGCTGCATTTCGTCATGGAGCGCTTCGTAGTATTCGTCTACCGTGTCTATAAAGACATGGTGACGCAGCCGCATGTCTTCGACTCTCGCCAACATGGGATCGTTCTCGGCTGGCAGGCTGATGACCTGCAGCTGGCCATTGCCGTCCTGCTCCAGCATGTGACCAAAAGATTCTGGTGACAGGTCATTGGCATAGACTAGCCGCGAGACATCGCGAATGTTCTGCATCTCTGCTGCCGTAAACAGGGCTCTGACGGCCAACAGGTCGTTGCTGATCTGCTCATACAGGTCGAGGTAGGGTTCCGTGTGAGCAGCGGGATTAAACGGATTGCCCGCGGTGAAGCGGATATTCTTGGGATAGTCAGCGAGGTAGGCAGTATCGCCATAGACCTTTTCTAGCCAGCTGCGCCCAGTGCTGTCGCGGACCTTTATTTGTAAGGCAAGATCAGTGCCATTGGAAACCAAAATTGTGCCGCTAACCAGCAGATCTACTGACGGATCTGCTAGCGGCAGCACCCGCACTGCGCCCCACTGTTGAGATTCGATCAGGGTATTGCGCAGCAGAAACGGCATATAACGGATTTCTTTGTCCCTCACCTCGGCAAAGACCTGGTCACCGTAAGTTTGGGTTGCAGCTGGGTCTTCGACGTTGTCGAACACGACGATGCCAATATCAAGCAGTTGCACTTCAGCCGGACTCTGCGGCGCGATTAGCAGGCTGACGTCACCCACCTGCGGATACTCGATAGCCGGGGGCGGAGGCGGTGTCGCGAGCTGATTGCAACTCGTTGCCAGGATCATCAGGCTAAGCAATAGCGTACGCGCCAACATAGTTACCGACTCCGGTCTTCACCCAACGGCGTGACCTGGCTGCAGACGCGGCCGCGGGTTACGGTGAGCACGCAGTTTAGATTATCGATACCAGCATCATAGCGATTAAAGGCCTGGATCAGGTTGAAGGGAGCTGACCCTTTATGGGAAATACTGGTCACCATGCGGAGTTCTTCTCGATCCGCGGCAACGTCGAAGCGATGGCTGATCTCAAGATCGTCGGGCAGACTGGTTATGAAAACCAACTGTTGACCATCCCAACCGCAAAATTCATTGCCGTGTTCGCTGCGAAATGTCTCGCGGAGCCCATCTTCAATGCTGCAGATCAAGGGAGCCTCGCCGCGGCGTTCGATACGAACTTCATTGCGATCTTGCTCGATGTGAATCGTTGTCTGCCGGCTCACATATTCAGCGAGCCGGGCTAAATCGACAATGTTGGTGCCTCTAGGTATCAGCGAGTTGAGATTGAGATTACCGAGTGATGTGCGCGGCACATTGCGAGTCGTCACACCGGCGCGTTGAGAGGCGGCGCGTTCCTGCCGAATCTGAAACAAGCGGTTAAGCTCGTCTTCCCAACGATCGCTGCGATTGAAATCTTTCTCCCAATCGCCAGAAAAATTCAGCCGTATGGGACGATCGAGATCCAATAGCGGCAGATCGTCGGGGTCGCGGTCAGACTGCGCGAAAGCCTCGGTGGCAAAGCCCAGGAGCAGGACTAGCGACAGCGCGCCTATAAGGCCGCTCGTAGTGAGTATGGAAGAATTTCTCATGTTTTCAGGGCGCTTGCCCGGGACCTGCGTAATTCCAGCCGGCAAAGTAATATGGTCCATACGACAATAGTCGAAATTTCCTGCTTCTGGCCGCATTTTTGCTTTACTTTAAACCAAAATAGGCCGAATTGCCTGCTATAGCGTGGACAAGCTCCGGCCGGGCTCTTATGCTGGAAGCAGACGAGTTTATAAAGCGGGAGAACAAGATGACTCTTTCCAGAAAACCGGCAGCAATGATCACCCTGCTGGGTCTTATGTGGCTTTTTTCTCCGGCCTCGCACGCGCAGCAGGATTTCAGCAATGTAGAAATAGTCACACATCATGTTGCAGGCAGCGTGTATTACCTGCAGGGCGCTGGCGGGAACATTGGCCTCTCGATTGGGGAAGATGGAGTCGTCATGATCGATGATCAGTATGCGCCCCTTACTGACAAAATCCTGGCCGCCATCAGGCAACTCAATGAGGGTGAAATTCGATTCGTAATCAACACCCATGTGCATGGTGATCACACCGGCGGCAATGAGAATCTCGGTAAGCTGGGTATCCTTATCCTTGCCCGTGACGAGGTGCGGGTGCGATTGGCGGCACAGTCACCAGCAGCCGCACTGCCAGTGCTAACCTATAGTGATGCGATCACCATTCACCTGAATGGTGAAGAGGTCTACGCTTTTCCCGTGCCACCAGCCCACACCGATGGCGATACCTTTATTTATTTCGTCGATTCTGATGTGATTCATACTGGCGATGTGTTTCGCACGACGGCGTTTCCAGTAATCGATACCAACAACGGCGGCACTCTGGACGGAAGTATTCAGGCGCTCGGTCTGCTGATCGGCACAGCCGGCCCGGATACGCTTATTTTGCCAGGGCATGGAGAGGTTTCAACTCGCATGGATGTCATGGGTTTTCGCGACATGATTATCGATGTAAGGGACCAGGTTGCGCCGATGGTGGAAAGTGGTATGAGCTACGAAGAGGTTGCGGCCGCGGATCCTACTGCTGCTTACAATGATCGTTATGGCAACCCTGATCGTTTTTTGCGAGCAGTGTATATCGAATTGGGCGGATCACTGGATTAGAAGGTAGATCATCTAATTGGTTTGGTGCAATCATTGGAGGCATTTCGTCATCATAAGTAATCGCAGTAATCAGTACAAACTAGGATACCTGGCACTAATTGTTACTGTGTTAGCAGGTATTGATGCAGATGCTCAGGGGCAAGAGTCTCTACCTGAATTGGGTGAAGCTGCTGTCACTAAATTTTGGCGCGCCGATTCGTCGGCGGCAAGAGCCGCGCTGGCAGATGAAATCTTGGCGAGCCAAACTGGTGTCGAAGAATTGGTGGCCTTGTTCCAGGCTGGGCCAGCGTACGATGCCGATGTGCCAACTGGTGAACAGCTGCGGCAGCGTATC
>NYWC01000098.1 GCA_002684935.1 Gammaproteobacteria bacterium | reverse complement strand
GGACTTCTCTGAATGCTTGGTGATGGAGATACTGGATGGTGCCGGCACTGTGGTTAATCGATTTACCAACGCTGATGAAGACTCGGACAACGGCCCAGGTGAACAGGCCGTGACGGACATGGGCACCAACCAGACAATCTTCCTGGTGGACGATTCCCTTTCGAAAGATGCAGGTTTGAATCGCTTTCGCTGGACCATGCGTCACTTCGGTGCCTGGCATTCCAACGAAGACCGCCGCTACCAGAACGGCCCCATGGTAAAGCCAGGTACATATACCGTGCGGCTTAGTGCAGGGGACAACACTATGGAGCATGCGTTTGAGCTGCAGGTTGACCCGAGAGTGCTTGCGGGCGGAACCACGCCGGCAGATATTTCTGCTCAGGTTGATCTGCAGCTTGAGATAACAGAACTGCTGTCCAGCGCCCGCCGCCTTGAGGATGAGTTGGACGCTGAACANGAAGAGCTTGCAGAGCTCGAGACCGAAAATGGTTTAAGCGCCCAGCAGCAGGCGCGACTGGAAAAGGTCAATGCTGTTCTTTCCGCGTTGCAGACAGCACAAGGCATCTACATGGAACCCATGCTTACAGCGCAGATAAGCTATCTCTACAATATGATCAACGCCGCCGATCAGGCGCCGGGGCAGGAAGCAGAGNTGCGTTTCGCAGAGTTGAATCAGCAATTCCAGGCGCTGACTGCAGAATAGACAGGCGCAAGTGATTGATCGCTCTCGAGNGGAGAACAGCNTGTGTTGAGTAAGTAGTTCGTACCCTGCCCCGCACTTNTATNCACGCATGCAGCGGGCGAATCCAGAAAGGGTTTGCCCGCTTTCTATAGCTGGCCGGAATTNACTAACGGAAGTGAAACCCCAGGGTAAACTCTCTGCCGATCGCTAGGGTACTGAGCGCATCGGCGGAGCTGAAATAGGTTTCATCAAACAGATTCTCAATTCCCGCCTGCATCTGCCAGCGATCACTGAGATCAATCCTGAAACTTAACGCGCCGATATTAGCAGCCTGCAAAACCCTCTCTGTCGCGCCAAAATCTTTTTTATCTAATCGTCTGCGCAGGCTCATATTCAGTGACCAAATTGGCGCTGAATAAGACAAATCAACTTGATGCCTCGCGGCGGGAATGTCGATCAGTGTATTTTCACTGTCACTACTGCCGGTGACTCTTTGCCCGGAAAGCGCCAGCTGCCAAGGATTGGATAGAAACAATGCCACGCGATATTGCCAGCCGCTGAGATCTCCGCTCAACAGGTTGCGATAGCTCAGGGTNCTCTCATCAANCGTAATNCGCTCGATGAAGTCATCGATGTCCATCGCAAAGCGATGCAGTTCAAAAGCCAGGCGCTCACTCTGGTAATCAATACCAATGTCCAGCTCCGACGAGTCTTCAGGCAGCAGCCTCAAATTTCCGACAACNTCCCCACGCCCGGTAGTGCCAATGAAAAGTCTTTCTGTCAGGCTGGCAAACCTGCTGCTGGTCCCGTAGCTAAGGCTCAAATTCCAATCACCCAGAGGCTTACGCACTGTCAGGAAATAAGACCCTCTGCTTTGGGAGATTTTTTCGGACTTCGAATCGCCTTGCGTAAAGTAAGTCCACCTGCCACCAAGGTGCACGGAGGCGAAATTGAAGTCGCGGTTGGCCGTGGCGAAGAGCGCCGATTCATNTTCCTTGCCATCATCGAGCGACTGAGTCGACCCGAGCAGCCGTGAGAGGATGAAATCATCCTGCCGCGCGTTGACACCTCGGCGACCAAAATAGTCGAATCCATACTGGCCGCTTAGCTGGCCAGCNTGCCATTTATCCTCCAGAGTNAAGCCTATATCCATGGAGCGATTGGCAACCTCACTGACCCGGGATTGGTTCACCTGGTTTACAGCGCGAGACTCTAGNGTCTCCCGCGTCAGCAAATCCTGGTAGTGCAGCGACAATCTCGCCGCCCAGTCACCAGTACCGCTTAGCTTTACCTGACTGAGCAGATGGTTTTCTTCCGGATAGAGGACCATGCGTTGCAGCGGAAACTGTGAATTGTCCTTGCCAATGTCTTTCGCTTTGCTGCCAATCAGTTGCCAGTCGACACTATAGTCACCCAGATTAAACTGGCGTTGGTAATAGGCCGACAGCTGGTCAAAGCGGTCGAACTTGGTGTCGCCCTTCACCGTTTTGCCATCGTCACGCTGACGCAGTGCGATGCCGGCAGAATAATTTGCGTTACCCGCGCCCGCTGCAAGATTTCGCTCATTGCCATCGCTCGCAAAACCCGTACTTAGCCAGGGCGAAGCATCCTCTCGAAGCAGCAGCTGCAGGGCACCGGCAAGTGCACCACTACCGTAATAAGTGCTGGCTGGTCCCTGAATGATCTCAACACCGCNTAAAAGCAGAGGATCTAAAAATGAAGCCGATACCCCCCCGCGCCGTTCCGAAGTTAATCGCATTCCGTTAAGGAAACTCTGAACCCGCTGCCGCGCCAGACCACGAATATTCAGTGTTTGAAACAGGCCAGGCTGGCCATTTAAGGATACACTGGGCTGCAGCGCCAGTGCCTCGGAGATTGAACCGGTAGCGGTGGCTAATTCGTCAATCCCAACGTACTCGCTGACCAGGGTCTCTCCCTGACGGTGACGTGTGGTGGCTACACTGATGGATTCGATCACGGCAACCGGACCGCCGGCGGCGGCATTTCCTCCACTAGCTGCATAAGCCCCGTTAGCCACAGCCTCCTGAGCCAGNANAGGNGCGNACAGANACAAGNAAGTCNAAATNGNGNGTATGAAATNTNGAGANTAGGCCAANACNGTAGTTTCCANCNTANAGCGAGCGNNATGCTACCAGATTGCAACCCAGGCAGCCTTAGCGCAAAATGNNNCNGTCCACNCACTTAGAACAANCAGGAGACTCCATGAATCCCACACCATGGCTTGCACGCCAGGCGCAACGGTATTTGAATCCGGGTCTGGCGCTGGTGGCTAGCATCGCNCTGTTACTGCCATTTTCTTACTCTGCGCTTGCACAANAGAGTCGATTCGATGGTTTGGAGTATCGCTCCATTGGTCCATTCCGCGGCGGCCGCTCTGCCGCTGTTACCGGCGTACCCGGCGAGAACAACCTCTACTATATGGGAGCCACCGGCGGTGGCGTCTGGGAAACACGGGATGGTGGTGCCAACTGGAAGAACATTTCCGATGGCTATTTTGGTGGGTCCATTGGCGCTGTCGCTGTCAGCGAATGGGACCCCAACGTCATCTATGTGGGCGGCGGTGAGGTAACTGTGCGTGGCAATGTCTCCCACGGGAGTGGCATGTGGAAATCCACGGATACTGGCAAGACCTGGGAATCCATTGGCCTCACTGACAGTCATCATATTCCTCGCGTGCGCATTCACCCGCGCAACCCCGACCTGGTCTATGCCGCAGTCATGGGTCACCTCCATGGCCCCAATGAACAGCGCGGGGTATTCCGCAGCAAGGATGGAGGCGAGACTTGGGAAAAGGTGCTGTTTATAGATGATGAAGTCGGTGCCGTTGATCTCATCATGGATCCCAACAATCCAAGAATTCTCTACGCCAGCTCCTGGCGAATTTTTCGAACGCCCTACACCCTATCCAGTGGCGGTGAAGGATCGGCGCTGTGGAAGAGCACAGATGGCGGTGACACCTGGGAAAATCTGTCTGAAAAAGAAGGCATGCCTGAAGGCACCCTGGGCATCATCGGGGTCACCGTCTCTCCGGTCAATTCCGAGCGCGTGTGGGCAATTATCGAAAATGAAGATGGCGGTGTGTTCCGTTCAGACGACGGCGGCGAGACCTGGGCCAAAACCAATGACGACAGAAACCTGCGGCAGCGGGCCTGGTACTACACCCGAATCTATGCCGATAGTCAGGATGAAAATCGCGTCTATGTGCTCAACGTCGGCTTCTTCACCTCCAGCGATGGCGGTACAACCTTCGAGCGAGTGCCAACTCAGCCGCCCCATGGCGACCACCATGACCTGTGGATTGCGCCGGAAGACGCGACCCGTATGATTGTTGCCGATGACGGTGGTGGTCAGATCAGCTTCGATCGCGGCAACTCCTGGTCGACCTACTTCAACCAACCCACAGCGCAGTTTTATCGAGTAACCACCGACAACCACTTCCCCTACCGCATCTATGGCGCACAGCAGGACAACTCCACTTTGCGCGTCCTGCATCGCTCTGATGGCAACAGCATCGGCGAACGCGACTGGGAGCCTTCAGCGGGAGGAGAAAGCGGACACCTGGCACCTCATCCTGTTAATCCGGATATCGTCTATGGTGGATCCTATGGCGGATTACTTGAGCGACTGAATCATGACACCAGCGAATCTCGCATGGTGGACGTATGGCCAGATAATCCCATGGGCTATGGCGCTATTGATATTCGCTATCGATTCCAATGGAACTTCCCTATCCTGATCTCTCCCCATGATCCCGAAGTGATTTACGCAGCGGCACAAATGCTGTTCCGTTCAAGCAATGAAGGTCAGAGCTGGCAACAGATTAGTCCCGACCTGACCCGTAATGACCCCAGCACCATGGGCAAGTCTGGTGGACCTATCACCAAGGATGACACCTCGGTGGAATACTACGGCACCATCTTCGCCATCGCCGAGTCACATCACGAAGCCGGGGTTATCTGGACCGGTAGTGATGACGGTCTAATACACATCTCCCGAGACGACGGTGAGAGCTGGACTGATGTGACGCCGCGAGGCATGCCTGAATGGATGATGATCAACAGCATCGAAATCAATCCATTCGATCCAGCAGGTGCCTATGTTGCAGGAACTCGCTACAAGTCCGACGATTTCAGCCCCTACCTGTACAAGACCGATGACTATGGCCAGAGCTGGGAGCTGATTACTGACGGCATCGATGCTGAACACTTCACCCGTGTAGTCCGCGCCGATCCCAAGCGTGAAGGCTTGCTCTATGCGGGCACAGAGCTTGGCATGTATGTGTCGTTCAACGATGGTGAGGACTGGGAGGCGTTTCAGCTCAACCTACCGATCACGCCTGTGACCGATCTTACTATCAAGAACGACGATCTGATTGTCGCAACCCAGGGTCGATCATTCTGGATTCTAGATGACCTGACGCCATTGCATCAGCTACAGGGCAATTGGGAAGAAGCCGCGGTTGAGGTCTACTCGCCTCGTCCTTCCTACCGTATGGGCGGCTCAGCATCCTCTAACCCCGGCAACGCGGGCCACAACCTGCCTAATGGCGTCATTGTGCAGTACTACATGGCAGAGGGCTTGCCCGCACCGGACACCAATCCTGATGCGGAAAGTGATGAGCCAGCAGCGAGTGAAGCTGATGAACAAATGTCGGCACTAAGCCTCGAATTCCTCACCGAGGACGGTGAGAGCATCCGCACCTTCTCCAGCAATGCCGTAGAAGACAGCGACAAAATTGAGGGCGTAGAAGCAGGCTTCAATCAGTTCGTGTGGAATATGCGCTACCCCAACGCAGAGGGCTTTGGTGGCCTCATCATGTGGGCAGGCAACCTGTCTGGACCAAAAGTTGTTCCTGGCACCTACCAACTCAGAATACGCTACGGCGACTACGATGAGACTCGAAACTTTGAGATTCTGCCTGACCCGCGTATCAGCGCGACCCAGGAGGACATGCAGGCCCAGTTCGACTTTCTGCTGTCCACAAGCCAGAAACTCACGGAAACTCACCAGGCGATTAAACGCATTCGGGAAATTCGAGACCAGATCGACCTGGTAGTAACACCACTGGAAGATCGCGCCGGCTATGATTCACTGAAAGATCGAGCGGCCTTTATCAAGGAAGAGCTTAAGTCGATTGAAGAAGCGCTGTATCAGACCCAGAATGAAAGCAACCAGGATCCGCTTAACTATCCAATCCGACTCAACAATAAGTTGGCCAGCGTAAATCGCCTCGTTAACCGGGGCAGTTATCGCCCAACCAACCAGTCGGTCGCGGTTAGAAATGAACTAGTGACGGAAATCGACAGCGAGCTGAAAAACCTNACGCGCATNGTTGAGGATGAACTTCCCATGTTCAACAACCTGGTGCGAGAGCAGGCCATCCCGGCAGTGTGGCTGGACGGCGGTGACAGCAACTAGCTCTTACAGTTTTTGGGTTTAGTTTCTGCAGAGTTGCGGGAGGCATATGACTGACAAGAAACCGCAGCGATCCCTGGACACAGTGCTGGTACATGATGAAGGTCATGCCGAAGGCGCTGTGTCACCGCCTATTTATNAGACCTCACTGTTCACCTTCGATTCCTATCAGGCCATGGTAGATCGTTTTCGCGGTGATTCTGACCAGGCCCTCTACTCGCGCGTGGACAACCCAACCGTTTCAGTGTTTCTGGAAAAAATCTGCCAACTCGAAAATGGAGAAAAAGCACTGGCGTTCTCGAGTGGNATTGCCGCCATTAGCAATGCGGTGCTGGGTCTGGTCCAATCCGGGGACCACATTGTTTGCGNCAAANACTGCTACCCGGACACCTACCGTTTNTTGCAACTGATCTGTGCCCGCTTCGGCGTAACTACAGAATTCGTTGACGGAAGTGATCTTGCAGCGGTAGAGAAGGCGCTGCCCGGTGCCCGGCTGCTTTATCTTGAAACGCCTACTTCTTGGCTCTTTGAAGAACAGGATCTAGGTTCAATTGCAGAGCTGGCGAAGCGCAATGGCGTCACCACTATTGTCGACAATAGCTGGGCAACCCCGATTTTCCAGCAACCGCTGCGAGTCGGCATTGACCTGGTGGTGCACTCGGCCTCCAAGTATATATCTGGCCACAGTGATACGGTGGCTGGCGTGCTGGTTGGCCAAGCCACCCTCATCGACAAGCTGACGAGTGAAACCACACCNTATTTAGGCGCCAAGCTATCAGCCCACGAAGCTTCGCTATTGCTGCGTGGGCTGCGCACCTTGCCGCTCCGCCTGAAGCGTCATCAGGAAAGTGCACTGCTGATCGCAAAGAAACTGGCGGCGCATCCCGGNGTCACTGCCGTGCATCATCCCGGTTTGAATATCAATCCCAGCTCCTGCTTGAGTGGCTATGGTGGTTTGTTGAGCTTTGAGGCAGATGAGTCGGTCAACATTCCCCGCTTCTGCGATGCTCTGTCACTGTTCCGACTCGGCGTCAGCTGGGGCGGCCACGAAAGCCTGGTGATGCCAGCAGAAATCTCAATCAACCAGGCGGGCTCACCCAGCGCCGCAATCGACTTCGGCGTGCCGTCCAGACTCATTCGTCTGTTTGTTGGCCTCGAGGATTCGGAAGAGCTTTGGCAAGATCTGGAATCGGCACTCGCTAATGCATAAGNCGATTTCTCTTTTCGAGGCCGCACTGCCTCTTCTCACCATGTTGGCCTGCCTTGTGCTTGGCGGTGTCTTCTTTTCCATTGGTACAGAGTTGTTGGTGTTCGTCATGTTCATCGCCGCTGCCGTTGCCGGANTTATTGCAGCGCGCCATGGGCATGATTGGGATGCGATCCAGCGCTCCACGGGGGCAAAATTCGCCACGGTGCTGCCAGTGATCTTAATACTGCTGTCCATCGGTATGCTGATCGGAACCTGGATGTTCAGCGGCACCATACCGATGCTGGTGTACTACGGCGTGCAGCTGGTAAACCCGCGATTTATGATCATCACCGCCTTTCTGGTAACNGGGATGATGTCTATGACGGGCTCATCGTGGGCTGCGGCAGGGACAATAGGTGTTGCCCTGATGGGTGTGGCGACGGCCATCGAGGCGCCGCTCGCTGCGACCGCGGGCGCCGTGGTTTCCGGCGCCTATTTCGGCGACAAGCTCTCGCCACTGTCTGATCANACCAATATCTGCGCTATCGGCGCCAACGCCGACCTCTATAACCACATTCGTAATATGGTGTATACGGCCGGGCCATCTTTTANTGTGGCGCTGTTGGTGTACCTCGCTGCAGGCATCTTGACAGACGCCAATGCAGTTGCCGGGTCGGATTTCAATCACCCAATCCTGCAAGAAATTGAGCAGGCCTACAGTATTAGTTGGCTAGTNTTTATTCCTGCGCTAATTGTCATAATTGGCACCTTCAACCGGAAACCTGCAGCTTTAGTCATGGTGATCTCCTCTGTCACAGCCATGGCAATTGGCATCGGCGTTCACGGCTTCAGTCCCCACAATGCGATTCTTAGCGCTATTACTGGCTTCAATGTCAGCATGCTAGAAGGCATGAGTAGTTCATCAAGCGATATGCTCAACATCTTGCTAAATCGCGGCGGCATCAATTCCATGTCAACCACGCTCATCATCATTATCGCGGCGTTTCTGTTAGCGGCTGGTATGGACGTATCCGGTGGCCTGAANAAGCTGCTGCAGACCATGATCGAACGCGCGCAATCTGTGTTCGGCCTGGTCGCCTCTACGCTGGCATCAGGCGCAACCATGATTGCGCTCACTAGCCACGGCGGCGTTACTGCCTTAATCGTTGGCGGGCTGTTCCAAGACGGCTACCGTGAGCGCGGGCTTGCACCGGAAAATCTGTCACGCTCACTGGAAGATTCGGTTACGATTCTCGAGCCATTGCTACCCTGGACCGTTTCTGCAATCTTCATGGCGACAACTCTGGGCGTACCCACACTCGAGTACATGCCCTGGGCTGTATTCTGTATGACGGGCTGGATGTTTTCACTGCTCATGGCAAGCATCTATGAACGCGCTGGTTTCGGCCTGAAAGCCTTGCAAGCAGAATAAGCGGNTTATTCCAGCGACTTAGAAAACTTCGTCTCCCTATCTACCCCAGCCTCCGATTTCTTCTTTCCTTCCTTGGTCGTAAGGATTTATGCTGCCATTACCCGAACCAAAACAACAATAAAGAGAGTCTAATTCATGCCCAACCCGCGACGATCATCAATACACCGTGCCAGTGTCAATGTGCTGAGCGCAACCTTAGCGCTTATTTTCTGCTCAGTTAGCTTGGCACAGCAACCGGGCCCNCCTCGTGGCGCCTATGACGCTGCCCCCTACCTGGGCCAGATACGTAATACCTATGTCTATGGAGACATCTGGGAACGGCCGGGCCTCTCNGCCCGAGACCGCAGCATGATCACGGTGGCGGTAAACCAGGCGCTCTATGCCACCTATGAACTGCGACTGCACATGGGGCGTGCATTGGATAACGGCATCACGCAGGACGAAATCGCTGAAATCATCGCACACACGCTGTGGTATTCAGGATTTCCAACCGGCGTTAACGCGGCGCGCGTGGCAGCGGAGGTTTTTGAGGAGCGCGGCCTACCGGCCAGCCCTCCGAATACCTCTGACCGCCAAGCGCCGATAAATCCCGAGCTGGAGTTTCCTGGCGCCTATAATCAAACTCCCTATTTACGCGATTTACTTAATCAGGTTCTTTATGCCGAAACCTGGACCCGGGAAGAATTGTCGCCGNGGGATCGCAGCATGATCACCGTTGCTGTAGGAATAGCGCTNTATGCTTCCAGCGAAGTNCGCTATCACGTTGGCCGGGCNCTNGATAACGGNGTTACTCAGGAGGAGATCGGAGAAGTTATTACACACGTGGCTTTCTATTCCGGCTTTCCCACTGCAGTCAATGCCGCGCGGGTCATAGCTGGCGTCTTTGAATCCAGNGGCTTACCCATGGGTGANGGCCGTTTTCCAGCTGCGCCCTATCTCGATGAGTTAATCACNGGCCTGGTGTTCGAAGAAACCTGGAGCCGCGAGCAACAGCTTTCAGCTCGCGACCGCAGCCTCGCAACTATCGCTGTGACCTTGTCTAACTACCAGACAGACCAACTGCGCGTGCACTTGAATCGCGGGCTGGACAACGGCCTCACCACTGAAGAAATCTCTGAGCTGATTGCACAGGTTACGCTGTACGCAGGTTTTCCTTATGGGGTGAATGCNTCCAGAACTTTCGCGGAAGTGCTGCAGGAACGGGGCATGCCGCTGCCTGATCAGGATTAANCATATTTGGAGGGGCATAGCATTTAAGTAACTAAGGAAGGAAATCGTTANATGAAATTTGTGCNGGCTAAGAGGCTCGCTGATAAGATACGTCGCAGTTGAATTAAGGGGTCAGAGTAAAAAATACAGTACTGTATTTTTACTCTGACCCCTTTTTATCTGGCCCCATTTTATTTTGTAGCTTTACGCTGACTTGGGTTCTTTTTCTTTAGTACTATCCAGCAAGTCAAACACCCCCTCTTCTTCCAGCACGCGCACGCCCAAGCGCTGATCCGAAACACCTGGTCGTAGCTGATAGTCGAACTTCAATTTGCCGCAGTCAACTTCCGCGATAAAGTGTGAACGACTAATTTGTCTCGTCTCTTCGAGCNGATCATCGAGCTCAATAAGATGGGAGGAAAACAGGAACAAGCAGTCTTCCTTGGTAGCGAGGCGCTCCAGCACTGCGAGAGATGCGTCAAAGGCGTCTTTAACGTTGGTGCCTTTAAATGGCTCATCCATGACAGCCACGACGCTATGTCCCTGAGAAATCGATTCGGCGATAGCACGTATGCGCAGCGCTTCGGCGCGGAAGTAACTGATACCCGCATGGATGTCGTCGTTTAAGGAGATGGAACTATACAGTCTCTGCACCGGCACAAAACCAAAGCACTTGGCTGGCACCCCCATCCCGAGATGAGCCAGNTACAGGGCTATGGCTACAGCACGCAGATAAGTAGTCTTGCCGGCCATGTTGGGTCCGGTAAGAAACAGCACTCGTTCCTGTTGATCCACCCTCACTGCGTTGGGCACCGCATCATCCAGGTAGGGATGAACCAGCCCTTCAGCTTCAATTCTTATGTCACCATCCAGAACTTCTGGGATGGCAAAGCCATGCTCAAGAGTTGCATCGGCCAGAGACACTAGCGCATCAAACTCATAAACCAGCTGGAGAATGCGCAGAATGACGCCTTTGGCCTGCTGTCTGAAAACCTGATCGAGGCGGAAGATTTTACGCGGTGAACTGCCCGCGACCTGCTGTTGAGGAATCTCATCAATCCATGCAAACGAAAGCAGTTCCTGCAACTCTGCCAGTAGCGGGACTATCTCTCCCTGTGCCGCTTCCAGCTCTTCCTGGGCCATGAATTCGCACAGCCCGCGAATAACGCTGCAAGTGTACTGCACACCTCTAACGATACCGCGGTAATGACGGTCGTGATTGAAGTAAACGTTAGTCGCCTGCAAAAAATACTCTATCGGGTTCTTCTTGGAAGCCCCTAACAAAACCTCCCGCTGATAGATCTCAACGTTCTGCACAACGTAGGCCGGAAGCTTTCTGAACACTTCCCTGTTCTCACAGATAAAGGCGACAGACTGTTGCGTAATCTTGATCGGCTCTGCTTCACACCACGGCAACTCCATGCGCTTACGCAGTAGCTTGGCCCCACCTTCAGTGCGGGTGAAATTACAGAACTCGAGCAAGCTCTCGGCGTCGCTGTCAGTCTCGAAAATCTCGAGATCTTTGAGGGTGTGGTCATCCAGCACCAAGGGATCATAGCCAGAGCGAAGATCCTCCAGCGATTGGGTCTGGCGATCGAAGGTAAGAAAGCGACGACCGAGATTGGTTTTNCGGCCACTCTCACCNGGAGTTGGCATGCCTGCAAGGCGCATTTATNGTTTACTCAAAGCCAGTACAATTCATCGATAAACTTCTCAGGGAAGAGCGCGANTTATGCGAACTCATCTCGACCAATGATAACGAGACCTAATACGCGTTTTCCCTGAGCGCTTTATTTCTAGCCGCGTTTTCAGCTGCTTTCTTTCGCGTTATTGCTAGACTGTTTGCTAGAGATCTTACTGTCCAGCATCTTGCCCCAGTCTCTAAAAGGCCCGGCGACATTCTGCCAGAAAGTTCGATACTCATACTGCCTTTCTGGACCAATTCCCCACGGCGTATATTCATCTTTCTCAGGAATGTATAGCGTGCCAAACATACGGTCAAAAATACTGGTAATTGCCGCCATATTGGTATCCCAGTGTTGAGGCAGATAACTATGGTGAGTGTGATGCATGGCTGGGCTTTGTAGCCAGTATTCCAGCCACCTGGGGTAGCGAANTTGAATGTGGTAATGGCGAAAAGCGCCGGTAACGCCAAACAGGAACGAGAAGAAGCCAACATTAAACAAAGTGGCCTGCGTTATACCTCCCCCAAACAGCCAGGCAAAAACGCCCGCGGCAAAGCCGAAACTAAAGGCTGAGCCTGCCGCCCAGATTGGCCCAGCGATAACGTGCTCGCGGTATCGAGTTAGCGGTGTCAGCACCTCGGCAGAGTGATGCACCTTGTGAATTGCCCAGAGCGCAGGCACTTTATGCATTGCATAGTGGATCCAAAAGAAAACGAAGTCATAACAAAGAAGTAGTACGAGGCTGTATAACAGCATCCAGCCGAAATTGGACTGCAGGACTGGTGTCGCGCCGAATAGGCCTTCCATAGAGGCAATCATAAACTGCTCGGTGGCGGGCCCTACAGTCGCGAACAGCGTCACAGCCCAGAATGGTCGCAAGCAGCGCTCAAGCACCCATAGCCACACGTCTACCCGGGCGGAAATATGGGTATAGATATCTCTGGGCAGCAGGAACTCCAGCAAGCCATTGGATTGATGCTCGCGACCACCTGCATCCTTAGCACCTCGCCCACGTAACAGCACGTAGAGCGCTAATGCCAAGAACAGAGTAATCAACAGTCGATCCCAGCGCAGATCGGTGGGTATATTATCGGCTAATATGGTCCAACTAAGCCGAACTATCTCGGTAAATGGACCGAGCACTTCGCTTGAACTTTGCATGCTTTCCTTCTTCTTTGCTGATTAGCATATAGTGTGGCTACACAGAAATACAGCTATCCCGGGTGCGCAAAGAACGACTCAAACGAATCCACTACTTTATTTATGTCTTGTTCACTGATATCCAGATGGATCACCAGGCGCATTCTCTGCCCTCCTATCACCTTGATACCTTGTTCGGCCAGACTGGCCGCGAGTTGCTCGCCCGTTTCCCGACTCGGCAAGCCGATAAACACCATGTTGGTTTGATTGCTTTGCACATCGACTTCATCAATTGCCTGAAGTGACTCAGCAAGCCGCTTCGCATTAGCATGATCATCCCGCAAACGCTCAACGTTATTATCTAAAGCATGATCTATGGCTGCTGCTAGCAAGCCGGCCTGGCGCAAACCACCACCGGCCATCTTGCGCCAGCGTCTGGCCGAGGCGATCAATTCATCCGACCCACAGAGCAAAGAACCAATTGGCGCACCCAGACCCTTAGAGCAACAGATAGAAACACTATCGACATGTCTGGCGATCTCGGACACATCCACACCCAGAGCAATGGCAGCATTAAATACCCGGGCTCCATCTAGATGTATGGACAAGCCATTGTCTTGGGCAAATTGTGCAGCCTCTGCCATATAGTCCAGACCCAATACTTTGCCGTTATGCGTGTTTTCCAGCACCAGCAACTTGCTGCGCGCAAAATGGGGATCATCAGGCTTAATGCGGGACTTAATGACATCCAGGCTGAGGCTGCCGTCGGCCTCAACTGGGATCGGCTGCGGCTGTAGGCTGCCAAATACCGCTCCACCACCGGCCTCGTATAGATAGGTGTGGTAATCCTGCCCAACGATATATTCCTCACCCCGCTGGCAATGTGCCAGCAAGCCAACCAGGTTGCTCTGCGTGCCAGAAGGCAATAACAGGGCAGCCTCTTTGCCAGCCAGATTGGCAACCCGGGTCTCAAGCGCATTGACCGTTGGATCATCGCCAAAAACATCATCGCCCACTGACGCGGCGGCCATCCTCTCGCGCATAACTGCGCTGGGCCTGCTTACGGTGTCGCTTCTTAGATCAATCACCTTCTCTATGCTCTCTTGCTGTCGTCTGTAAATAGGAGGGCTAAAGCAAGTATACCGATAATTGCAGCCTACGGACCCGTTGCTGAAGGCAATAGCAGCTGATTATTTTGGCCGTTCCATTCTTTGCGCTTCCTTCTTTATACCTTTATGTAATACTAAGCGCCCTGGCTGCCCGGGTAATCCAGATTATCCCGTCACCAGTACTAAAGGTCAGGGCCGCATTTTTTAGCGCGGCTCGAACGCTTACCGAGGAGTAAAAGCAATGCATGCTCAGTTAAAGTCCTTGTGTTTTGGGCTTGCGGCCAGTTCGCTATTGGCGGCAACCGCAGCGCAGGCGCAGGCCACAACCGTGTTATACAACGAGCGCGTCGTTGAGATTGGGCAGACGCTGCCCGATGCCAATGACCTCTGGGTCAAGCCCGAGGACTTGACCCGCATCAATGATTTTGAGTTAAAACCAGAAGGCGCATGCTATGAGGCACTCTGCGTTCCTGTACTGCAGGATCGCGATAGCGATATGTATGTCACCCGTGGCGGGCAGGGCTGGTTTAATGTTACCGGTCTCGCCGACAAACTGCAGCAGGCCTATGTAGCAGACCATGATGATGGCGTATGGAGCTTCGGTACCATGCCGATCAAGCGTCAGTCCTTTATTCGAGGCGGCATGGCACCTGACTTCGAGTTGAGTGATCGTGAGGGTAATCCGGTTCGGCTTTCAGACTTTCGTGGCAAGAAAGTGCTATTGCTGACTTGGGCTTCCTGGTGAGGATGTCGTTTCGACGTGCCCGTGTGGCAAGTGATATACGACGAACTCAAAGCTGAAGACGGNAATTTTGAAATCATTTCCATAGCGCAAGACACCGGTGGCGAAGACGCCGCGGGTCCGATCTTTGACGCTGCCGACGTGACTTACACTTCCCTGATTGATGTAAACCATCTGATTAGTTCACTCTACAATCTGGTCAATGTGCCATCCGGCGTCTGGATTGATGAAGAGGGGCGCATTGCACGCATCAACGAAGGGACTTACGCCCAGGAGCATTTCAACGGCGCCTTCGGCACCAATGAATATGTCCCTATCGTCCGCGACTGGGTCGAGAACGGAGCAAAGAGCCAATACGTCTGGGATACATCGAAGGTGCGAGAAAGCATTGTCGATCGCACCCCTGAGGCGGAGAAAGCACAGCCCGCTTTCTTGCTTGGGTCTTTCTACTTTCAACTAGATAACGAAACCAAGGCCGAGCAGTACTGGACTTTGGCGCAACAACTGGATCCCACGAACTGGAACTATCTACGACAAGATCTGCTGTACGAAGAAGGCGGTTCTGCCGGACCGGCCTGGCAGCAACGCGTTGAAGAAGTAGAAGCCGCGGGTGGCGCCTACTATGCTCCACTTGAAATAGAGGACGGTGCTAACTAAAGGTAGATGTGCCAGCCAAGCGAATTTGTAGAGGCTTTCTCAGAGACTACGAATTTTAAAAAAGTCAGTGAAAGAACCGNCATCCGGTTTTTCGCTGACTTTTTTATTTGTCCAGCAGCCCGCGCCTGCTAAACCATAGCACCAGTGGTTTCGCTTTGATGACAGCCTTAGATTCTCCCGATGATCAGTTTTTAAAGGTATATTTATAGCNTCTGGAAGGTTGACCAAGCGTGGCCAGCTCACCCCAAAATTTCCTCAAGCGCGGTCNCCAGTTCATCGACTTCATCGAGCGTGTTGTAGTGGGCGAACGATACCCGTACCACACCGCTATTGTCGGCAAGATCAAGATACTCAACCAATCGCCGTGCGTGGAAGTCACCAAAGCGGATTGCAATTTGGTATTTATCCATNGCCTGGCATATCTCTCCAGCATCTCTTCCTTCTACCTTGAAACTGATCGTTGGCACACGGCGCGCGTCATATCCATCTTCGATACCGATAATGCAACAGTCCTTGCGGCAGCGCAGATAGCTGAGCAAACTCTCTGCAAGCTTGTTCTCATGATCTGTGATGAGGTAGAACGCNAATTCAATATTTTCACGCTCGGAAGCGCTGCCACTATGAACCGCGCCACTATNACTCGCGCCACTNCGCGCACCAAGGTCTGAAAGATACTCAACGATTCCTGTGGTTGAGTAGGCTAACTCATAGCTGGCGTTGCCGGGTTCCAGTTTTGCCGGCACTTTGTCTTTGCCGTAGAAATAGTGATAGAGATTATCGAGTTCGGCGAGCAATTCATATTTGCCGTAGAGTACGGCACCATGAGGNCCATACACCTTGTATAGGCTGAAGCCGAGAAAATCTACATCCCAGGACTGTACATCGATAGCCCGATGCGGTGCGTAGGCCACGCAATCAACGCAGATCAGAGCACCGCGGGCATGGACAAAATCAGCAATCTCGCCGACCGGGTTGATGGTGCCCAAAATATTAGAGACATGGGTCACTGCAACTAACTTCGTGCGCTCGGTCATTAGCTTATCGAGGTCTTCGAGCTTAAGCGCAAGAGATTCTTTATCCAGGTCCCAGAATTTAATCTGTACACCAATCTCTTGTAGCGACACCCAGGGTCCGATGTTGGACTCGTGATCAGAAACAGTCACGATTATCTCGTCGCCTTCCTTAAGCTGACCGCGCATGCTGCGTGCGAGGTTCTGCATCGCGGTGGTTGAGGTTGGCGCAAACACAATCTCTTCTGGTCGACTCGCGTTTACCAGTGTGGCTATGGCCTCTCTGCCAGACTGCAATGCGGCCGCTGCCTGCAGCGAGATATCGTAACTACCACCGATCTGCACGTTCTTGTTGAACAGGAAGTCGTTCATGCGCTCCACTGCCCTGGCCAGAATCTGGGTACCACCGGCGTTATCCATAAAGGCCCAGCCGTTTTTCAATCCAGGGAACTGCTCGCGCACATAGGCGATGTCTAACTCTGCTTGCTTGCTCAAACTACTCACTCTCTCTCTAGAATTCGATTAAATGGGNAAATAGGGGTCAGAGTAAAAATACAGTACTGTATTTTTACTCTGACCCCTTTTATCNCTTTTCTCAGTGCTGCAATACCGCATTCACAAAATCCCGCGTGCGCTGATGTTTTGGGTGATCGAAAATCTGCACCGGGGTGCCTGCTTCCACAATTTTTCCTGCCTCCATAAAGATGACATAGTCCGCTACCTGCCGGGCAAAGCCCATCTCATGGGTAACCACCAACATGGTTACGCCCGATTCGGCCAGGTCCTTCATCACATCCAGCACTTCCCCTACCATCTCCGGATCCAGAGCCGATGTCGGCTCATCGAACAGCATTACCCTTGGNCCCATAGCTAAAGCACGGGCTATTGCCACGCGTTGCTGTTGCCCTCCCGAAAGCTGGCTTGGGTATTTGTCCGCCTGCGCCTCGATCCCAACCTTCCGCATCAAGTCTTNGGCAATTTTACTCGCTTCCTGCTCAGNGAGTTTCTGCACACGAATTGGTGACAGCACGATGTTTTGGCGGANCGTCATATGAGGGAACAGATTAAAGGACTGGAATACCATGCCCACTTCCGCGCGGGCTGCCTTGTCTTGCCTCACGTCCACGCCGCTGATCTTTATCACGCTGTCATCGTCAAAACTCTCTAGCAAGTTAATGCAGCGGATCAAGGTGGACTTACCTGATCCCGACGGACCCACTACACACACCACTTCGCCTTCGTTGATATCCAGATCGACGCCGCCCAGCGCTTCGAAACTGCCGAAGTGCTTAGTCAGGTTTTTGATGGAGACAATAGCTGTCACTGGCTGTACCCCTGCCGGAAGCGTTTCTCCAACCGACCGACGAGGATCACCAGCGGCCACAAAAGAGCNATGTACATGACTGCTGCCGCGATTAGCGGTGTTGGATTGGCCTCAAGCGCTTGAGCCTGGTTTGNCTGTTTCAATAAATCTGGCATGGCAACCACCGAGGCCAGCGCCGTATCCTTGATAACATTGATGCAGTTATTCGTGAGCGGCGGGATCACTACCCGTATTGCCTGGGGCAAAATGACATCCGTCATCGTGTGACGGTAGTTTAAGCCCAGAGCATGTGAGGCCTCGAATTGCCCGCGCGGAATGGCTTCGATGCCCGCGCGAAAGATTTCCGACGTATAGGCACCGGAGACCAGAGTAAGCGCGAAGGCCGCTGACATAAAAGGCGAAAGCTGTATGCCCGCAAATGGCGGCGCATAGTAAACCACGATCAGCAGCACTAGGATTGGAATGGAGCGAAAGATATCGATATAGATCTTTGCTGCAATACTGGCGGGCCGAACACCATATATATGNACCAGCGCCACAAACAAACCCAGCACCAATCCGAATGCAATGCTGATACCGCCCAGCATCAGGGTTACACTCAAACCTGACAACAGTAAAGGATAGGAATTCAACAGCACATCGACATTGAGAAAGGTCTGCACAAAACCGGCGTCAGTGCCCCCTACCGAATTGGAAAGCGGTCGATCCACAACACTGACGGTGGAACTGTCCGCGGCAGGCTCACTGCCAAACCATTGCCGATGCAGCTGAGCCACAAATCCGCTGCGCTTCAGTTCGCTGATAACATCATTGACCTGGTCTGCCAGCGGATTGCCCTTGGCCAACACCATGGAGTAACGCTCACCGGTCTCGATGCGCTGCACTACCCTGAAATAGGGTTTGTCTCTGATAAAATACTCCAGTCCCGGAATGTCAGAGATATAACCATCAACCCGCCCCGACTGCACATCGAGCATGGCCGGCACCAGACCTTCGAAGCGACGAATCTCGTCAAAGCCGTAGCGAGGCACATTTTCCGTAGTCCACATGTCGCCAGTAGAGCCAGTGTCCACTGCCACCACGCGATCACGCATATCATCCAGACTAGTGATATCACTCTGGCTATCGACGGTTAAAGACTGGGCACTATCATAGTAAGGCTGTACGAAGGCAACGGATTCCAGCCGCCGTTCAGTCACTGTTATCGAAGAAAGCGCAATATCGATTCGGCCGGACTGCACTGCGGAAAACAGTCCGCTAAAGGGAATATTGACGATCTCGACGTCAGCGTCCAGTCGCGCCCCGATCTCCTTGACCAGATCAATCTCGAAACCGACGTAGTCCCCATTCTCATCCTGAAATTCCCAGGGCACATTGCCGATATTGGCGCCTACAGTTAACTCCGCAGCCACGGCCGAACCGGCCAACAATAACCAGATTATTAGCAGCCCAAGCGCGATGTAGTTGCTGATTCTCATGTGATACCAAGGGTTCCCTTGAATGCGTGTCATTAGACCACGCGCTCGGTTTCGTCCCCAGTGATATTTAAAAATAAGCCCTCCCCAAACTTATTCTCAGCCCATCAGAGCACACCAAAAAGAAAAATTTGGCTCTCAGTGTCCAGACCTCAACAGTATAAGTAATCCACACCAAGATTCTGCAATTGCCGGCTTTCACGCTGGCTCAACTTTCATCGCCGNCTCCTACCCCACGTTCACCGTGCTGGTCTGTATCCGGGCCAGCCTGATCTACGCAATACGTTATCGGAATAGGCAAAACTCTATGCCCAGGACTGCGACTCCGGCAGGCTTGCTGCCANGATAGCCGAGTATTACGCTATTATTGTCACCCAATATCCGCGGGAACTAGGCAGCCACGCATAACTTCCAGGCAACTGAAACCGACGAATCTGAAACCATGAAACCACCAGCTCCCCAAACCGGACTTCGAAGAGTCTTGGCCGCTACTCGCTACTCCTTCAATGGCTTGCTCTTGGCACTCAAAACTGAAGAGGCATTTAAACAGGAGTTTGCGCTATTCATAGTCTTGGCGCCTCTCGGATTCTGGTTGGGCCAGAATGACATCGAGCGACTGGTTTTAGTTGGCGTACTAGTTTTAGTCTTGATTGTGGAATTACTGAATTCAGCAATAGAAGCGGTGGTTGACAGAGTCAGCTCTGACTTTCATGAACTCTCTGGTCAGGCCAAAGACCTTGGGTCTGCGGCGGTATTTCTGAGCCTCGTCCTGGTTTTAATCACCTGGAGCGTGATTATCCTATAATCTTCTGGCTAGCCAGAGTACTTTACTGACCCAATGCCAGGGTCAGAATAAAGGGGCCAACAAAAATTCATCATATAATTTTTCTCTCTGACCCCTTTGCTTGTAATATTCCTAGTCCGCCTCAGCCAGTTGCTTCATCGCACCCAACGCATTAGTGAACATGCCGCGACGTCGCTCGATGTCTGCATCCTTCTCCGCCTGATCAGACAGATTGGAGACATCATAGGTCAGTGTGTAGAGCATTTTCGACGTGGTATCGGTCACCGGGCGAGCTTCCATAAAGCCATGGTAGAGATTATAGAACTGACCTTCTACGACGGGTTGGGTGTAGCCGTAGGAAAGTTCGGTCTGAGCCACCATGATTTCTATAATACGACCGCCCAATAAAGCGCGTACCGAGCCCATGCCGCCCTCGCCAGAAGTAATCTCACAATCCAGTCCCAACCACTCACTGATGGAACAGTAGTCGCCGACCTTTTCCCAGACTTTAGCCGCGGGCTTGTTGATGTCAATTTCCATGTCGATGGTGACGTATTCCTGGGCGGTTGCCGTCGTCGACANCATAAGNCCTGCTGTGATGAGTGCTGATGGTAATAACTGGCGCATACAAACTTCCTCGATTGATGTTTTGGTGTAATAGTTTTGGTGTAGTTGTTTCGGTCTATCCTAAGCAATTACTACTATAGGGAACAAGCTTAAACCACGGATTTTTTGTCTCCCGCGGTTTATCGCCCTTTTTNTCGATCCTTTTCCTCGACCCTACTTACCGACCCCTTGCCTTATACCTCATGCCTCCTACCGCTGTTCTATTACCTCTTTTATTTCGTCTTCGTGGTATTCTCATTCCCCTAAACCTGATCCCGTTGCCATTGCTATGAACAAAGCTTGCCTCTCAATTCTATTTTGCCTATTGACTGCCTGTACGCCGCCGCAAGACAGCTACCTGGTCGGCCATATCAGAACTCGCCTTGGCGATCTCTATATCTGGCTGTATCCGGAAGTGCCAGTCCATCGCCAGAACTTTATCGATTTAGCAGAAGACGGTTACTGGGATGATTACACCTTCAACCGAGTGATCGAAGGATTTGTGGCCCAAGGAGGTTGTCCGGACACATCTGAAGGCTTTGCCTATTCAATTCACTTATTGGAGCCAGAGTTTCAACCTCACCTACGACATGTCTACGGCACATTCGCCGCCGGCAGAGACAACAATCCCGGCAAGTTATCAGCGGGCTGTCAGTTCTATGTTGTGCATGCTGCCGACGGGATTGCCAGGCTGGACGACAACTACACNATTTATGGNTATGTATTCAAAGGCATGGAAGTGGTCGACCAAATCGTGACCGAGGAAACGGACGAGTCAGATGAGCCGCTGGTGCCAATCGATTTGGATGTCAACATTATAGAAATGACCAGGTCCGAAATTGAGGCGACTGGGTTCGCGATTCCCGAATAGATAAATAAATNTGCCCCTATTAATCCATTAATNTAGCGCAATAACTTTGCTCTGAACTTCCTGCCCTTAATTTTGCCTTCAGTAAGAACAGTCAGGGCCTGTTTCGCCACCTGCTGTTCAACCGCAACATAAGNNATTTTATCAAACAGCGTGATCTTGCCAATCTTATCGCCAGCAATTTTTCGGCCAGCNGTCAGCGCACCCAACAAGTCTCCTGCCCTGACCTTGTCTTTACGACCCCCGTTTACAAACAGGGTGACCATGGGTGGATAGAGCTTGAAGCCCGTCGGANTAGTCAGTGTTTCAGCCTTGACCAGATTCGCGGGTGCGCCCTGGTATTCTTCGATGGCGCGCAGCTGCCGGTTTTCATAGTCGGTAAACAGACTTACCGCCAGGCCCTTGGCACCAGCACGAGCCGTGCGCCCAATGCGATGGATGTGCACCTCTGGATCGCGGCTGAGTTCATAGTTAATCACCGCTGCTAACTCTTTCACATCGAGCCCGCGTGCCGCTACGTCGGTGGCAATGAGGATGGAAGAGCTTTTGCCGGCAAACTGGGCCAACACCTGATCACGCTCAAACTGCTCGAGATCACCATGCAGCGCTCGGGCGTGCAGGTCGCGTTCACCCAGAGCTTTCGCCAGATCCTGGCACTGCTGTTTGGTATTACAAAAAACCAGACAGGACTCCGGCTGATAATGTGCAATAACACGGTACAGTGTCTCGGTACGTTGCTTCTTCTCAACCTGGATAAACAGCTGATCAATATCCGGCGTATCAAGCGCGGACTCTACGCGGATATCCACCGGGCACTTTTGCACTGTGTGGCTAATCTTCTGAATGCCTTCAGGATAAGTAGCAGAGAACAGCAGCGTCTGCCGCGATGCGGGTGTCTTTTGAATGATCTTCATGATGTCGTCATGAAAGCCCATATCCAGCATACGATCGGCCTCATCCAGCACCAAGGTTTGCACAGCTTTAAGACGCAAAGTCTCCTCCTCAAGATGCTTGAGAATTCGCCCCGGCGTGCCCACCACGATGTGCGGGTCGCGCCGCAAAGAAGCCAACTGTGGTCCCATAGGTCTTCCACCACACAGGGTCAGTACCCGGGTGTTGGCCAGGGTGCTGGCTAGTTTGCGAATCTCGGTAGCAACCTGCTCCGCCAATTCCCGGGTTGGGCACAGCACTAAAGCATGGGTGCAGTAAGACTGAGTATNCAGCTTATTGAGCAGGCCGATGGCAAAGGCTGCGGTTTTGCCNCTGCCGGTGCGAGCCTGGGCGATCACGTCCTGCCCCTGCAGCAGCGGCGGCAGCGACTGCGCCTGAATTGCAGTCATCGACTCATAGGCTAGTGCCTCGATACTTTCCTGNAGTTCCGAGCGCAGCGGCAAACTGCCAAACGCAGGCAATGTAGTCGAAGACGCTGCAGTCGAAGTAGAGGAAGTCATGGCTATGCCGGAGAAGATTGGGGCGCATCATAGCAGAGTATTGCTGAAGCTACAGTATGACGAGAAGTCCGGCGGGTATATCGTGATGGCTACCTAAAAAGGCGGACTGGAATGGGCCACGATAAAGAGACAGCATTGTGTTTTCACGCTGGCCCCTCTCCTCTTTATCGCTTTTCTCTTCGGCGTTGAACATAAAGTGGCAAAAATACAAAAATAGATCTGTCCTTATTTGTGCTACACTCCGCGCCCGCTCAGCGCTGCCAGGCTGAATGGACATCAGCTTCCACCCTACTTTCAGCCCAAAGAGCTAGACATGACAACCGACACGGTAACGGCGTTCGACCAGCTTCAGTTAGCTGCGCCCCTGATCAAAACCCTGCTAGACATCGGCTATGAAACGCCCACACCCATTCAGGCCAAGACTATTCCCCTGCTACTGTCGGGCNCCGATGTCCTGGGCCAGGCGCAAACCGGCACCGGCAAGACCGCGGCCTTCGCCCTGCCGATTCTGTCTAACCTGGATCTGAAACAGAAAAACCCCCAGGCACTGGTGCTGTGCCCAACCCGGGAACTTGCGATTCAGGTGTCAGAGGCATTTCAGACCTATGCCCACAAGAGCAAGAGTTTTCATGTCCTACCTGTATACGGTGGTCAGGAATATGGCGGCCAGATTCGCGCACTGAAGCGCGGCACCCATGTGGTGGTAGGTACGCCCGGGCGGGTCATGGATCACATGCGAAAGGGCACCCTGAAGCTCGATGAGCTTACNACCCTGGTNCTGGATGAAGCCGACGAAATGCTGCGCATGGGCTTTATCGACGATGTGGAATGGATTCTGGAGCAAACGCCGCCGAAGCGCCAGATTGCCCTGTTCTCCGCCACCATGCCCGCAGAAGTTCGGCGCATAGCCAATAGCCATCTCAGTAATCCGGAACAAGTGACCATCGAATCGAAGCGAGCCACTGCCGACCTCATTCGCCAGCGCTTCTGGCCGGTAAGCGGTACTCACAAGCTTGATGCGCTGACTCGAATTCTTGAGGCAGAAAACTTTGACGGCATGATCGTGTTTGTCCGCACTCGCCTGGCCACCACGGAACTGGCCGAAAAGCTCTCAGCCAGAGGCTTCGCCGCCACCGCCCTCAACGGCGACATCGCTCAGGCCCAACGCGAACGTACCATCGAAAAACTGAAGAAGGGCAAGCTGGATATTCTGGTGGCGACAGACGTCGCTGCCCGTGGTCTCGATGTGGATCGCATCAGTCACGTCATCAACTATGATATCCCCCACGACACTGAGGCCTATGTGCATCGCATCGGCCGAACCGGCCGTGCTGGCCGCAAGGGCGATGCCATTCTGTTTGTGGCTCCAAGAGAAAAGCGTTTGCTGGGTGCCATCGAACGCGCCACCGGCGGCAAGATCGAGATGATGGAGCTACCTTCCACAGAACTNATTAACGACAAGCGCATCGCNCAATTTAAACAGTCCATCACCGACACTCTGGCCGCAGAAGATCTCAGCCTTTACGCCAAGGTTATTGAACAGTACCAGGTAGAACATAATATACCCGCCAATGAGGTGGCTGCAGCGCTAGCGCACGTTGCCCAGGGTGGTTCTCCCCTTTTATTAAAGCATCAACCCACACCCAAGAAAGATAAATCCTGGGACAAGGCAGACAACGGCGGTCGAGATGATCGCAGCCGCTCTCGCGACAAACCCCGCGCCAACCGCAAGCGTGGCAATGAGGAAGAAATCCGGAGAAAGAAAAACGCGCCCCCGGAGAAAGGCATGGAACGCTTCCGCATCGAAGTCGGCCACAATGACCATGTCATGCCTGGCAATATCGTCGGCGCTATTGCCAATGAANCTGGGCTCACCAGCAAAGACATAGGCCGTATTAACATCTTCGAAAGCTACAGCACCGTAGACTTGCCCAAGGGCATGCCGAACGATATTTATAAAGATCTGAAGAATACCTGGGTTGCCAAGAAGAAACTGAACATCACCCGCGCGGATGAAAAGGCAAAGGAAAGAAGCGAACCGAAGCGGAAAAAGTCAGATGATGGCGATAAGCCTATTCGAAGAAAACCGAAGCTCAATAAGGAAACAGTTAAGCCTAAGTCTGGCAAAAAGGCGAAACAGCACAAGAAAAAGTAGATCTGGACTAGTTAGGGAGAGCGAGNAAGGGAAATATAAAAAAGGAAAAGCATCAGGAAACGTAGCTCGCCCAAACCGAACTGCAGCATCTATTCCTCGCGCCTTTCTATAAGATGAGTTCNCACAAGAATTTTCACCCGACTTTCGTCCCTGTATGCAGACCTCACGCCTGTGCCNAAGCNACCTGATCGAATCCAAAGTGCCTGCCCAACCCCAAGCAGGTAAGGCTCAGCCGCTTTGGCGATGCCGGAATCGGTACGCCATTGTTAGCACTTGCAATAGTGCCCGGCAGAATCCCCGCTTTCTATCGCAGTAAAACACGCCTTGCTTACGTCCAGGTAGACATCCAACCCCTGACCGCCTTCAAATCTCCGAGCAATTAAGTCCTTAAATTTAGGCTGTCGCCCGGTTTCCAAAGCAGGTAATGTAGCGTCTGATCACAATCAGACTCCATAAATAGGATCCACAAAGAGACCAAAGACTATCCATGACTNCATCACTTATTTTACTCGCTGCGATTGTCGCCGTGGTTGTTTATCTCACTATCAGCTACCGCGCGCCGGATATGCGAAAGTTCGACCATCCTGAATCAGACACTATGATAGAAGCGCACGAAGTCAGCGATCAGCATAACGACGTGGTTGCGAAACTGGCGGCTTACCATGGTCAACCGAGACCCAAGGGCATCAAGGTGGCTCGCAAACGCTTTGAAGAGGTATTTGCAAGCGAAATCGACATTGAAGCACGCGCCGNAGACGTTGACGGCATCAGCAGTGAATGGGTGCTCGCAAAGGGCGCAGACCCGAACCAGCGCATCCTGTACATCCATGGCGGGGCATTCATGGTCGGCTCGCCCAAGACGCACCGCTATATTACGTCTGAACTGTCAAAGCGCACCGGCGCATCNGTGCTTGCTATCGACTATCGAAAACAGCCGGAGTTCAAAACTATCCACTGTCATGAAGATGCGCGAATCGCCTACCAGTGGATTCTGAAAAACGGTCCAGATGGGCCCGCGCCGGCAGGTTCCCTTTTTGTTGCCGGTGATTCAGCGGGCGGCAACCTNACCCTGGCGGTCATTGCCTGGGCCCGCGATAACGGCTTGCCTGCTGCTAACGGAGCGATTGCCCTTGCGCCACTGACAGATGCTACTTTCAGCAGTCCGACCTGGAAAGAAAATGTTGAGACCGACCACTTCCTCGGCCCCAGCTTCGCGCCGCTATTGAAAACGCCAGCAATAGTGCGCGCCATAATCGCCCGCTTCAGTAGTGGACTGCCAAGCAACCATCCGCATCTNTCACCCCTGTTTGGCTCCTTGAAAGACCTNCCGCCCACTCTGATTCAGGCGAGTCAGCACGAGATGCTTTATGGTGACTCGAAACGCTATGCCAACAAAGCAAACCATCAGGGCAGCCACGTGATTCTCCAAGTTTGGCCTAAGCTAGTGCACGTTTTTCAGGGCTTCAGCAACCTGCCTGAAACTGACCACGCCTTCGAACTGATCACTGAGTTCGTTTCAAACAACAAGTGAAAAAAGGGATGAAGAGCACAGAGGAAGGCGCGCCCATAATTTAACTAGACAATTGATGGGTACAACCTTGGTTGCGCAGGTTTAGGAACCTAGGATTTTTACCAATTATTTTGCTTACCGAGCTATAAAGACTCGCACTGCCGCATCGGGCTCCACATCTACAGGGCAAATGCCATTGACTGTACAGCTTCGCGTGGTGCCGAAATAGGCTGAACCGGGGTCCAGTGCTTCGGTATCCGTGAAAGTAAACAACACTTTATTGCCTGTCACTTTAGCGAAAACCAGCTCATGACTTGAGTGGCTGGAACCAACGGAAGCCCAGCGTCGGCTTACCGACCGCCAGACTAACAGTGTGAGAGGTTTCTGCGGGCTTAACTCGTCGCCGATGGCGAGAGCATCCACGTTAATTGACTCACCCCTTGTGACATAGGCAGTCGCCTGAGTAATCGCAGACTCTTTGGCTTGCACGGCCGCGGGATAGAGGATGGTCAACCTGGCCAGCAGCAGGATGATTCGGCTAGCGTTCTTCACGGGAATAGAATAAACCGATTCCACGATCCAGATCATGA
Organism: Gammaproteobacteria bacterium; assembly: GCA_002684935.1. Taxonomy (GTDB): domain Bacteria; phylum Pseudomonadota; class Gammaproteobacteria; order Pseudomonadales; family Pseudohongiellaceae; genus UBA9145. The sequence continues at coordinate 17,886 of NYWC01000098.1, read as the reverse complement.
ATTTCAAAGAGAACGGATATAAATTAAGGCATCTTCGGTCACAGGGCAGAAGCTTGGCTCTGTGCTTTACAGTATCTTTTGTTTCCACAGGCCTTTTGCGATAGCCACTTCCTATCGATTATTACCAGGTTAGATCATCTGGAATTTGAAAATCGGCATAGGGATCATCTTCTTCGATAGTGGTATTTTCTTGCGCCTTAAACAGAACCACCTCCTGGTCACGCTGCTCGATCTTCAGCGCCACACCCATAGGTACCAACACGTAGTTGCGATCCTTGCCATTTTTTTGCACAACGATTGCAAGGGTGCCGCGACTCAGTTGATCGACCTGAGCTTGGCTCACATACATATGTTTAATGACATTAGCATCTGTAAAATTGAATTTTTGATCACCCTCTTTGCTAATCGCATTCATCTCAATAAGCTGCTTGATCTGCGCGGCTAGTGCGTTTTGCTCTGCCTGCTTATTCTTTTCCAGGTTCAGCTGTCGGTCTCTTTCGACTTGCTCGGCTTTAGCCTTTTCCAACGCTAATTTAGCTTCATCCACAGAGGGGCTCTTGGTTTTGCGGGCAAGCTTCTCCTGTTTATTTTTAGCGCGCTTAAGTCGCTTGGCTTTCTTGTCGTCGACCAGGCCAGATTTTTTGAGTTGATCTTGGAGAGAATTAGGCATAAGAGGGAACGCTATGTAAAAGATGAAACAGATTTTCTTAACAGGCCGCAAAAAACCATGATGCATAATAGATAAACGGCAGATACGCGATAAATGCACAATACGATGAGGCTCCCCCGAGCGCAATGCTCGGTGTGCTCAAAGTAGTCTGCCACAATAAATAGAGTCTCTGTGCATGAGTGTAGGCCTCGATACGTTTCAGCCCTGTTGGAATAGTCCTGGACTTAGCGAGTTGCGGTAGCCCAAAATTTGGTACAAACAACTTTGAATTATCCTCGGCGAATACCTACACTGTGCGCCATCGTTAAATCGAGCTTTCTGTCATAGCCAATGCGAAGCAAATCCTGTGAAAAATGCGCTGCCGTCTTCTCCTGCGGCATCGATGGCGAGTGCTGGTGTGCGCGCCTGCCCGCAGTCGGCGATCCTGCCGCAGGTGACTGTCTGTGTCCTGCCTGCATGAAAACTATGGTGATCGAACGAATCCAGCAGGCAGTACAGCAATTCGAGGCGGGCGAAATCACAAACCCGGCGGCCCCCTATCTCGGACAGACTCAGGCACAGTCGATAATAGAAGGTATCGACTATTACATCGAAGCAGGCGGCCTGTTGGTATTCACCGCCTGGTATCACCTCAAGCGCGGCCACTGCTGTGGAAGCCGTTGTCGGAATTGCCCCTTTGGACATGTAAACGTACCGGCTTCCGTCAGACCCTGAATTCTCAACCGCGCTTGTAGTTAAGTTTTGTCTGCCCACCAAGTCCACCCTTCATGACCTAGGCTAATCTTTTAATTTACGATCTCCGGATCAAGAATATGCCGCCTCAACATACTCGCGAAGCCTTGACGCCCAATCCCCATCTTGACTAAATCTTCCTTGGCAAACCGGGCTGCTTCTGCAGAGATTGGTTTTGGGTTACGCGCCTTCATGTGCAGTTCGGCAACCCGCTCCATGTAAACGAAACGGCCAACCGCTTCCGCGACGCTATCACCACCGGTTAACAAACCGTGATTTCTGAGAATTATTGCGCTGTTCTGACCCAACGCTTCAGCAATGCGCCGCCCTGCTGGCACACTTTGCACCTGCACTTCCTCGTCATTCCACAACGCATGGTCTTCAAAAAAGATACAGGACTCCTGCGAAATTGGCTCAAACATTCTCGCTTCTGCTGAGAAGGGTGATCCCCAACCCGTGTGAACGTGAACTGCGCTGACTAAATCGGGCCGCGCCTCAAGAATCGGATAATGAATATAATAGCCCGCTATATTGATAGCGCCTTTTCCTTCACCTTCACCTTTAACCAATTCACCATTTGGGCCAACTAGAACGAGATCGGAAACCTTCGCCGCGTGGTAGGACACGCCCCAGCGCAACATCCAGAAGCAATCGGTTCTTTCAGGATCTCGAGCACTGATGTGACCGTCACCCAGATCACCCCATCTATGCGCGGCGAACAAGCGATAACCCAGGGCGCAATCTCGTTTGCGTCGGGTGCGGATTTCTCCGATGGTGTATTTGGCTTTAGCACTCGCTTGCTGAATTGCTTCTGACACGATTACCCCTGGGTTATGAAGTAGATTATGAGATAGGGACAGCACTATTAATTGGGGTCATTTATTTGCTTGCCCCCAGATCCAACTCTATGAAATATCACAGACTCATACCCCGCTCAATGAGCCTTCTTAAGAAACCTGATAGTAAGTAATTTAGCACGAACTGAGCCGAACAATGACATTTGATACTCAGCTGATAGATTGGGCTACCCTGATTTTGGAAGCGCTGGGTTTGGCGATGCTGTAAATTGGATCTGGGATTGGGCTGGCGGTTGAAATTAGGCAGCGGCCCATTTTCAAGCGGGTGAAGACGCGTAGATACTTCTACCAACTTGAAAATTCAGATCTGTATTGATTGCAGCTATAAGTTGTTATGTTGTGGGTGTCCCCAAATCTGTGGCCAAGATAAACTATCGCAACGCAATTCAATCATAGAGGCTTGGAGGTCTAATGCTGCTTACTCCCTTTCACCTGGCAATTCAGGTTCGAGACATTGACGAAGCCAGAGAATTTTATGGTAGTAAATTAGGCCTGCCACAGGGGCGCAGTGCGCCAGATTGGATAGACTTCAGTCTGTTCGGTCATCAGCTGGTAACCCATCTGAACCCGGCGCTCGGCCGAGAGGGAAAAGTGGCTAGTATTGCCAATGGTGTTGATGGCCATGGTGTACCAGTACCCCACTTTGGGGTCGTGCTTGAGCTGGAGGACTGGGAGGCGCTCGCTGAGCAGGTCAAAGGCTTTATTGATGGTTTTGTGATCGAACCCTATATACGATTCAGGGGACAGGCTGGCGAACAAGCGACCATGTTCTTTCTCGACCCCTCTGGCAATGCCCTTGAATTCAAGGCATTTCGGGACATAGAGGGACAGCTGTTTGCCAAATAGGAAATAAAAAGAAATAGGGGGAGATTTCCATGAAACTCAAGCAACCCGTTTTCATCGCAGGACTGTTGCTGCTGGGCATGCTCAGCAGTGGTCTCAGCCACGGCCAACCAATCGGCATCCCCGCAGCGCCTTTGGGCACCGGGCCCTGGGTCTACGATACGGCCGAGCAGCACAGGATTCGTGTGAGTGTGGTGGCAAGCAGCCTGTCTCACCCCTGGGCCATCGACTTTCTGCCGGACGGCGCGATGCTTGTCACCGAGCGACCCGGCCGCCTCCGACTCATTCGGGACGGCGTGCTCGACCCTCAAGCCATTTCTGGTGTGCCGGTAGTCAGGGCCGAGGGTAACGGCGGACTGCAGGATGTGGCCCTGCATCCTGATTTCACCGAAAACCGCCTGATCTACCTGACCTATACCAAGCCGATGGAAAATGGTTGGGGTGCCCCGGCGCTGGCGAGGGGCCAGCTCGATGCGGATACTCTCAGTATCACCAGCCTTGAAGACCTCATTGTGACCCAAGCCTACGAGGGTAACTCGGGCCTGAACGCTCGCATCGCCTTCGGTGCCGATGGCAAACTCTACATGTCCTCAGGTGGTAACATCGACAACATTGCACAAGAACCCATGAAGCTGCGCGGTAAGGTACTGCGGCTGGAAGACGACGGTTCAGCTCCTGCAGACAACCCCTTCGTGAACCGTGGCTATCGCCCAGAGATCTACACCCTGGGGCACCGCAACACCTTGGGCCTGATGCTTCATCCGGTGACGGGCGAACTCTGGCAGCACGAGAACGGACCCAATGGCGGTGACGAGATCAATATACTCGTCCCGGGCAGAAATTACGGCTGGCCAGAGTTAAGCTTCGGGCGGCGATACTCCGGCCCACGCATTACCGAGCATCCGACCCGCGAAGGGGTAGAGTCGCCACTGCTGGTATGGCTGCCCGCTATCGCAGCTGCAGGCATGACAACCTACACCGGCGAAAATTTTCCCAACTGGAAAGGCAACCTCTTTGTCGGCTCGCTGCGTCAGGGTGGCATCGCGGGCACGGGACACTTGCAGCGCATAGTCTTTAACGAACGCAATGAGGAATTAAGACGCGAAAGTATGTTGACCGAGTTAAGGCAACGCATTCGCGAAGTAAGGCAAGGCCCAGATGGGCTCCTGTATTTGTTGACGGATGAGGACGATGGGGCAGTGCTGCGACTTGAGCCTTGGCGGTAAAGCAGGCGATAAGCAAGTCGACTATATGTGAATAGTCTTGATTGCTTTTCCTGCTTTCCTCTTCTTATAAAAAAATCAGTAGATAAATAAATTTGTCCCCACTTACACTATTTACAAAAGGTAATCCAATCATGAAGAAATCGGTGTGTCTTTCCCTGCTGGCGATTTTCTCGCTGCAACTTGCAGTTCAAGCACAGGCTCAGGAAGCACCAGACCCCTGTGGACCCGCCAGCGTTCTCAAAGATGGCTATGCCAACAACGTGGCAGAAGATTCTCGCTGTTTCGAACTGCGATTTTATACGGCAGAACCTGCCGTCAACGGTAAAGGCGGTGTAGATGACCTGCACCAGCGCTTCCGTGAGAGACAGCAGGCTCTGCTCACCCAACACGGCGCCGAATTAATCGGCTATTGGCAGCGGCTAGACAACCCTAATACGATCGTGTGGTTGTTGGCGTTTAGAGATCGTGCCCATCGCGATGAAGTCTTCAGGACTTTTCGCGCCGATCCGGAATGGGTGGCGCTGCGGGAAAAATACAATGTGCCCGTAAACAGAGAATTGTTTTTCATGAGCGCCACCGACTATTCAGCCATCAAATAAGGCAAGGAATCCACGCCATGAAACTCTACGACCTCCCTCCTTCTCCCAATGCTCGCCGGGTGAGAATATTCATCGCCGAAAAGGGTCTGGACATACCAACCGAGCCGGTGAACATGATGACGGGCGAAAACAAGACTGAGGGTTATCTCGCCAAAAACTCTCTGGGCAAGATGCCCGTGCTGGAGTTAGACGACGGCAGCTGTATTTCTGAGAGCGCTTCCATCTGTCGCTATCTGGAGGAGACCCATCCCAACCCGCCCCTGATGGGAACCGATGCGCTGGATCGATCCCAGGTCGACATGTGGCATCGCCGCATGGAATTCGAGCTTCTCAATCCTATGATCACCATCTTTGTTCACACTGGCGATATGTGGAAAGGCAGAGTGACGCAGATTCCTGAGCTCGCCGAAGTAACCATGGCGAACATGCAGGCAAGCATGGAATGGTTGGACCAGGAACTTGAAGGCAAGGAATTTATTGCCGGCCATACTTACACCGTCGCCGATATAACCGCGCAATGTGCCTTCGTCATGGGTAAGGCTGCGCTGGGCATTCGGATTCCAGAATCACTGGCGAGCCTGACCGACTGGTGGCAGCGAGTTTGTACCCGCCCAACAGCAAGAGCATAGACTTTCTGCACTGCAGTATTGCGAGGCCGCTTCCCTTTTTCCTACTATAAATGCCTTTTTTATTCTCGCTTCTTCCATTCTATCGGCCCCAATTTGTAATATACTAATAAATACATCCCTGCTTCGAAGAGAAATAGCAATGAACAATAAGTACTTACGAATACTTGGCACCGGACTGCTTTGCCTGGCTTGTATCGGTACCCAGGCTCAGGAAAGAGTAGGAGATTTCTCCCTGCTGGACCATTTCGGCTATTTCCACCAGATAAGTTGGTACGACAACAACAAGGCCATTGCGTTTTTGGTGCAGGCCAATGGTGACGAAACTGTTGAAGCAGCCTTGCCGGACTACGCTCGCCTAGCCGAATCATTTGCAGAAAAGGGCATTCAGTTTTTTCTGATTAATCCGATGGCGCGTAATAATCGCGATGCTGTGCGAGCGGAGATGGATGAGTTTGGCATTGACCTGCCCGTACTTATGGATGACGCCCAGATCATCAGCGAGGCCATGGGTATCGAACGGACTGCAGAAGCACTTCTATTCGATCCGAAAAAATTCACGGTCGTGTTTCAGGGATCGGTAGATACCGAGTTCGAAAACGCACTAGCTGCCGTTTCAGCAGACCAGAAAATACCCACCGCATTGGCAGTGAGTATGGGCCAGCACATCAACTATTCGGCAGCCCTAGCGCATCAGCAGGAAATCCCTTCTTACGAGAAAGACATCGCACCGATAATTACCGAGAACTGCGCCTCATGTCACCGCGAAAGCGGTATCGCACCGTTCGCCATGGACAGCTATGCCATGATGCAGGGTTGGTCGCCAATGATCAGAGAAGTCTTGATGACCAAGCGCATGCCGCCGGGGCAGATTGATCCCCACATCGGTTCATTCGAGAACGACATGTTGCTAGCGGACAGTGAAGCGCAAACGCTTGTTCATTGGATAGAGGCGGGCTCGCCGCGAGATGGCGGTGAAGATCCGCTGGCGCAGCTTACCTGGCCCACTTCTAAATGGGCATTCGGCGAACCCGATTTGATTATTAATGTGCCACCGCAGGAAATTCCGGCAACGGGAGTGCTCGACTATTACAACGTGCTGGTTGATGTCGATCTGGAAGAAGACCGTTGGGTTCGAGCGAGCCAGTATATTCCTGGGGATCACACGGTGCTGCACCATACGCTGCACAGCATCATTCCTCCGGGTGCAGCACGAGGGGGTTCGCTGTTAGGCGGCGATGATCCAGACCGCCCGGGTATCGCGCCTTACATACCTGGCCAATCTCCCCGCATGGAACCCCCCAACACCGGCGGCCTGCTGAAAGCAGGGTCCAAAATCGCCATGCAGATGCACTACACCACGACCGGTAGAGCCGCCGTTGATGAAAGTCGCATCGGCGTATGGTTCTATCCCAAAGGTTTTGTACCGCAGGAGCGCACTAGTGGCGCTTGCGCCTGCCATTTCACTCCGACCTGGGTAAAAATTCCGCCCCATGACCCGGACTATGAAATGTCTCAATCTATTGTTATTGAAGACGATGCCTATGTGTACAGCTTTACCCCGCATATGCACTTCCGCGGCAAACGCATGCGCTTTTATGCGACCTTCCCTGATGGCTCTACAGAAGAAATGCTCAATATTGCTAACTACAACTACAACTGGCAACTGGCCTACACACTCAAAGAACCGCGATTCGTGCCAGCCGGCACCAAGTTCACCGCGGTGGGTGCATTTGATAACTCCGCCCAGAACCTGATGAACCCAGACCCTGCCCGTTCGGTTCCCTGGGGCTTACAGAGTATGGATGAAATGTTCTTCGGGGCGGTGGACTGGAAGTATGTTGATCAGGGACGATTCCAGCAATAGCAGACTAAAACAGGGCAGAGTAGAAATACAGTTTTGAATTTTTACTCTGACCCCTTTTCTTCACTCTACTCGCAGAAGCAGATTAGGGTGATTCGTTCTACTGTGCAGAACCGATAGATTCCAAAAAACCGGCAACTGCATCATACCGACGGGCTCTAGCAAACGACAGCGCGCTTTCGCCATCGCTGTTTTCCAATGCAGGGTCAACTCCGGCTCGCAAGGCAACACTGACAGCATCCAGCATAAATTCCTCTCGACTACGCGACAATTGCCCCGCACGTCGCTCCGGCGTCCACCAGCTGAGTCGCAGGCGGCGATGTCCCATGCCCACGGCTGCCATCAGTATGGAGATTTTTCCTTCCTCCACCATGAAGTTTTCACCCATACGCTGCCCCGGGTATTTTATGTCGTGAAGGAAGAAAGGGTCGGCACCGCCCTCTATAAGCGCCTGCATGATATCCGGTTCGGCGAAACGCGCGGCTAACCAAAGTGGTGTGGCGCCGATGAGGGCGTCATGGAAATTATAATCGGCTGCCTGGCGCCGCGCTGGTGTTGCTTTCAGCACGACTGATTCCAAATCCACATCGCGATCAAGCAACAATTGCACGGCATTGTAATTGCCTCTCAAAATCGCAGCGTGTAATACAGTGTGGCCACTGTCATTACCATTTATGTTTGCGCCGTTATCAAGCAGCAATTCGAGCAGGGCCAGATTGCCTGAATGCACGGCCATGATGAGAGGGCTGGTACCGAATGCGTTTACATCATTAATTCGTGCGCCTGCCTCAAGCAGGGTTCTCGCGGATTGAACATCTCCGCCCCGGGCTGCAAACATAAGGGCTGTGTTGCCGCCCTGCTTAATCCAGTGTTTGTAGACGTCGTTACTGTCCTGTTCCTTCTCTGATTTGACATATTGCCTGCGCACCAGGGAGCGGGCATGGACATCCGCGCCATGTTTAACCAGCGCTGCCACTGCATCGGCATGACCGCGATTCGCAGCCCACATCAGCGCAGTCTGCTCTCGGGTTACCGCCGCATTGGGATCGGCGCCTGCTTTCAGCAAGGCACTAACCACAGCGCCATTGCCGCTCTGGGCGGCGGTCATGACAAGTGTTTCTCCGGACAAGAGTCGAGCATTAGGATCGGCACCTGCCTGCAATAATTGCTCAGTAATTGTAAGGCTGCCATTTTCTGCGGCTAGCCAGAGTGCACTGACGCCCAGGTCAGTTATGGCATTCACATTGGCATCTACCGCAAGCAGGGAGCGAACGGCAATGGAGTTATCGTGGTAAGCGGCCCAGTGCAATGCTGTGGTGCCATCACCATAGGCTGCGTTCGCGCTGATACCATCGTTGAGCAGCGTCTCAAGGCGATCCCAATCCTGCCCTTTGGCAAGACTAACCACTGCAGGCATGCCTTGAGAAAAAGCAGGAGAGACCAGCATAAAACTGGCCAGCACAAGCAGAACCTGGATGCACAGCGTCGCACAGCCTCTGCCAAAGCAGGTCACTGAAAAATTTTTGGGTGGGCTCATCCTTTGGATTGATTCAGTCATCTTGTTGATTAGATGGACAGTGGTGCGCTACTGCCGCCGAGTTCGTCAACCTGCACGCCGAATTTATCCAGCAGGCTAAGGTGCAAATCAGCCATAGTGGGTTCGTTATCGAAGGCGAGATGTTCGCCGCCTTGCAGCCAGCCCGCGCCTCCACCAGCAAGCAGCACCGGCAGATTAATGCCTGAATGAATCGTACTGTTGGATATGCCACCACCGTAGAGAATGGTCATATTATCCAACAACGTGTCGTCGCCTTCTTTCACTGCAGCCAGCTTATCGAGATAACTGGAAAACAAAGAGGTGTGGTAGATGTTTATCTTCGACATTCGCTCGACAAGTTCGGGCACATTATTGTGATGCGATAAAGGGTGATGGGCATCAGGCACGCCGATCTGAGGATAGGGCCGTGCACTTTGTTCCTTGCTCATCATGAAGGTAATGACACGGGTAAGATCAGTCTGCAGCGCTAATACTTGCAGATCCTGCATCAACTCCATGTGTTCATCAAATTCAGCTGGCACACCAGCGGGTTGCGCGAGTTCTGGTAGTTCTAGGTCTATTTGCTCTTCCGCTTTTTCAATTCGGCGTTCGATATCGCGCACCGATTCAGTGTAGCTGTTTACCAGGTGACGGTCAGCCTGACCGAGTTTATTCTCCAGGCTAGCGAGTTTATCCATTACCGCATCGAGGATACTTGATTGCTGGCTCAATCGCGCAGCGCGCGCAGTCTGTGCGGTGCTACCACTGTCGCCAAACAAGCGTTCAAATACTGCGCGGGGGTTATGCTCTGTTGGCAGCGGTTCCGTCTTGCCACGCCAGGACAGCGTATGGGTATAAACGCAGCTTAGATTGACGGTGCAGGCTCCCGCTAACGCGGGCGCATCCATGGACAGCTCCAGTGAAGACAGCTGTGTGCTCATCCCCAGCTTATTGGCCAGCAGTTGATCCATTGAGACATCAGCCAGGATCTCGGTTTCATTGCGCCCACCGCGGGTGACACCGGTCAGGAAAGAACCTCCAGCGCCGGCATGGGCGATATTCCAATTGGCTTTCAGCCCCGAAATAAGCCTCATGTTATCGCGGTATTTATGCAGAGGCGCCAGCACCGGGGTGATCTCAAAGTCCTTGCCGATAATGGCCGGCGACCAATAGTCCATGGCCATGCCATTGGGAATATAGACCGTCTGAAAGCGATGGATGGGGCCGGGCGCCTGTGCGAATGCGGGTGTCATCGCATCCAGTATTGGCAGCGCTAGGGCAGCGCCTGCACCTTTTAATAGGGTGCGCCGTGACAGTGATTTGCCGGTTACAAATGGCGTCGGGTTCTGCGGCTTGATTTTCATCTGCATCAATCCTGGTTATTGAGCGTTTCGGTTCGACTGGCTTGCAAGCGTCAGCGCAGTCGCCGCTGTGCTCATCATAAATTGGGGGCTGGTCACAACGCCTGACACAATGGCAGACCATCGATAGTCATCAGCAGCAGCCTCACGCACGATGCGCCGAATGACGGGTTGATCATAATATTCCACGCGTCGACCAAGGGCATAGGTCATGAGCTTCTCGGTGAGGGTATGGGCAAACTGATACGGACGATCCAGCATCCAGTCGCGCAAATCGGCAAAGCCACCGAATTCAACGCCGCCCGGATAATTGCCATTGGGGTCAACCGCATTGCCGACTTCGTCGAACTCACGCCAGGCGCCGATCACATCAAAATTCTCCAGCGCAAAGCCGAGTGGGTCTATCACGGTGTGACAGGTAGAACAGACAGGATCTTCCCGATGCTGCGCGAGGCGTTCACGAATAGAAGATGGGGCATCACCACTGCTCGCTTCAGGCAGTATTGGGACATTGGGTGGCGGCGGTGGTGGCGGAGTCCCGAGGATGTTGTCCAGCAACCACTTGCCGCGCAGCACCGGTGACGTGCGTCCCGGATAGGACGTGACCGTCAGTAGCGCGCCATGGGAAAGCAAACCGCCGCGCTGGCTGGTGTCGGGTAAGGAGACTTTTCGAAAGCGGCTGCCATAAACGCCGTCGATGCCATAGTGTTGTGCCAGGCGTTCATTCGCGAAGGTGTAGTCCGCTGCCATCAGTTCCATGATGCTGCTGTCTTGTTTCAGGGTTTCAGCAACAACGAGTTCTGTTTCGCGCGCAAAAGCTTCTATCAGGCTGACGTCGTAGTCTGGAAACAACACGGTATTGATGTTGACTTCGTCCAGTCTCCGCAGGTTTAACCACTGTGCCGCGAAATCGTCCACCAGGGTATTAACGGCACGTTTCTCTGCCAGTATGCGCCGCGTTTGCCGCGCCAGGGCGTCAGGATTAGACAGTTGACCCGCGGCGGCAAGTGCCAGTAACTCATCATCGGGCGCAGCGCTCCAGAGAAAGTATGAGAGTCTTGAGGCCAGTTCCTGATCTGAAAGAGGAAAAACCTCTCCGGCAGCGAGCCGATCTGGTTGATCATAACTGCGAATCAGAAACTCTGGATCCGAAAGCAAATACTCCAGCGCAAACTGGATGCCATTGTCGAAACTGCCGCCTTCTTCACGACCGCGATTGAAGAAAGACAGCAATAAATCCGTATCACCGGCAGAGATATTTCGTCTATAGGCTTTGCGCGCCATGCGATTCAGGATTTTGGTGGCGCAATCTTGCTCCTGCGCCTGCTGTTCTGGGTAGCAGGAAAAAATAGTTCTTCTGCTGGGTGAATCAACCGGGTCGTTACTGGTGATATAGGGTCCACCGATCTCGACGGCATGCACTTTCTGATAAACCAGATAGGCCTCATCGTTGGCGGGCAGACGGCCGCCTTGTGTTGGCTGCGGAATGCCCTCCTCCTCCACCTGCTGCCGCACATAGGAGGCGGTAATGATATGGGGCCCTGCTGTCACCGGTGCGCGCACCTGCAGGTCTTCGCCAGCCTCATAAAGCATGTATTGTTCCCAGTCGGTAGTACCAGGCTCGCCGGTGCCACTAAAGCTTAAGGGGGCAGGTGTACCAGGTGCTTCGCCGCCAACGCTGAAGCGCTTCAGCAGGCGACCATCAAGACGTATCTCCAAAAGCTGCGCCCAACCCAGCCCTTTGATGTAATCCTGGTAGTTGGTTTCCAACGCAATATCGACACTGTATTCACCAGCGACAGGGAAGTAATGCTCAACGGCTACNCCNCCTCTTGANCCAAATGGCATGTCCTCNGTCTGACGCCAGTCCTGGCTNATATAGAGAGGAATNTCATAGGNGCTTGTTGTGGGGCCTTGCGGNGGCAAGCCAGTGGCCAATCGCGTNACTTCTCTNGCCACTGACATATANCGCTCCATATGCGCGGTGGTGAAAGGCANTGCCGCAGCGATNTTGTCAAANCTGCCATCTGCGGTCGGATCGCCNGGCAGNAAATCCATGACATCAACGTCTANACCCAGCAGATCATTGATGGTGTTGTTGTATTCATAGCGATTCATNCGATGCAGCGGCGTCACGCGACCGGGGTTGGGATTGGCGGCCCAGGCTTGATCNAGCTCNGCTTCNAGCCACTCGGTNATGACTGCATAAGTCTCAAAGGCNGGGCGCGGCATACCNGAGGGCGGCATCATNTGAGCACGCAATTTCTTGACNACCCGCTCCAGCGCATCNGCATGCTNTCCGGGNTGNGTAAAATCGACAGATTGNAGNGAAAANCCCCCGGTNGCCAGGNCATNACTGTGGCAGGCNANGCAGTANTTATTAACGACCTGCTGCATGTCCGCAGCGCCNAATTCACNGTCAGCGGCCGTTGCTGCCGCAGCAAGGCNTAACGCAAATACCNTAAACACNGGGCTGANGAGCAATCGAAGTGATGAGCAGAGCTGGCTGGACACGGCGCTACCTGTATTTGAGGGCTGAGTTGAGAGCTCTTTTNAGGGCTTTCAAGANCTAACAANGGCCTCTNGGGNCTNANTATCTAGGNTTTTTNTTNTNACCGCCTCNCCNGACANTACCGCAGCCNGCNCAACAANAAAAGGGGGCAAGNCAAAAATATGGTACTGTNATTTTACCCTGNNNCCANTGNGAACCNTTGATTTGTACNAGANNGNGGAAANNGNGGCTATCTGGAATGGGAGGTCCATTGNTNAGAACGCAGGNNGCCGNGNCAAAAAGNGGNGGAAAACAAGATAGAGAAGGNAAGTTTGCTGAAGATTCCCCTGNCCCNTNATTTATAACGCCNAANNCTTCAATTTNTCAGTCTGAANAGGNTACAGTGAANNCTANATAGCNAAGTTCANAACAACTATNNTCANAATCAGGAACTNTCGCGAGNTTGCANCATGAAAACAGCAANNGCACTCNNTATAGGCNTNCTCGCCTTTNTGTTTTCNNCAGTNTCTTCCCATTCACAGGAATTCAGCGTTCACCCCTCCACCCAGGAACGGGCCAGGNTNGTTACCCTCGATACCCTNGNTCAGTGGGAGCANNCNCTGTCTAACTGGGGGCGNTGGGGCACCGGNGATCANCGNGGCACGTTTAACCTGATNACGCCGGAGAAAACCCGTCAGGCCGCTGCGCTGGTCAGGGAAGGNATTACCGTGACACTGCAGCACTTCGTCACCATGGAACCAGCCATGGATGCGGGNGCCTTTGGNCCANCAGATCACTGGATGAGCCGCATCGACGAAGACACCGGCTTGCCGACCTTCGCATTGGATGAGATTCAGTTCTCCCTGCATGATGGCATGCTGTCCCATCTGGATGCCTTGTGCCATTACCGCACCCGGGAACAAATCGACGGCGAATGGTATATCTTCAACGGCTACCCACAAAACCTCGGCCCTGAGGGTTGTCAGGATCTGGCGATCGATCGCATGGGTACCTCCTATATCACCCGCGGCATTCTCGTTGACATGCCNCTGATGAAAGGCGTGGATTGGCTCGATCCCAGCACGCCAATCTATGTTGAAGATCTCGAGGCCTGGGAAGAATTTGCCGGCGTAAGCATCGGCAGCGGCGATGCCCTGCTGATTCGCACCGGCCGCTGGTTAAAGCGTGAAGAAGAAGGTCCTTGGGCTTATAACCGCGGCGGTGCCGGCCTGCATGCTTCGGTAATTCCCTGGTTACGGGATAGAGATATCGCGCTGCTGGTGAGCGATGCGGTTAATGACGTGCAGCCTTCCGGGGTTGAAGGGATTAATCGGCCGGTGCATCAGTTAACTCAGGTGACGCTNGGGTTGCCTATTGTAGATAATGGCTATCTGAAGGATGTGGCGGNAACAGCGAATCGATTGCAACGCTGGGAGTTCATGACTTCTATTCAGATTAATCCAGTCCCGGGTGGCACGGCCAGCCCGTTTAATGCTAATGCAACGTTCTAAAACCAGAACGAACAGAACGTAATAGGGACAGATCTACTTTGCAGATAAATTAATCTGTCCCTATTCATTCTATCTATTGATATATTGCTAGCCCGCATTCTCCAGAAACTCCAGAATCAACCGAGAAACGACTTCTGCCTGTTCCTGCTGCACCCAGTGGCCGGCTCCATCAACAAGATGGACGGCTCGCATGTCCGTACAGGCTTGCTCCTGCATGCGCTCGAATGACCCTGGGCTCTGGAATGTTCCCCAGTCGCTCTTGCCGCTGATAAACATGGAAGGCTGATCGATAGTTCTGCCAGAATACAGCTCCACTTCCGCTCGCCCAATTGTCGTGCCACCCATGCGATAGCCATTCAGCCCGCCTTGAAAGCTGGTGCGGCCATACTCAGTGGNATAGACCTCGAGCTCATCATCTGGCAACCAGCTATTNGCNGCNATTTCTGCAGCGGAAGGCATCTTCGCCGCGACTGTTTCTGCCATGCCTGCATCAAGGTCCATGATGTAGTACTCGGGCATCAGTGCCCATTGCTCTGCCGTGCGCGCGGCAAGTCGATGCGGTTGGTTTCCTTCCCAGTCGGCACTCTTGAAATGATAGTAGGCGCGAATAAAATCATGAATGCCCTGTTCCGCGTGCCACATATTTTCATTCGCCTCACGGGTTCTGTAGTAACGCTGATAGTGCTTTCGAGGCCGTGGCAAGTTTGCCAAATCAGCATAAATATCCGTCGGTGCAGAGGCGGTTGTTCTAGTAGGTTTATTTACTGTATCAAAGGGCAAAGTTGAAACCCCGCCAAAAGGCGCGCTCATCATTACCACAGATTTGTAAATATCAGGGCGAGTGAGAGCACACCAGCCGGCCAGCGGTGCGCCAGCATCGTGACCAATAACTGCGGCCACCGACTCATAACCAAAGGCAGCAACCAGGCCCAGAGCATCGCGAACTTTGTTAAGGCGACGAAACGGTGTCAGATCTGTGTCGTAATCCGAACTCCAGCCGGTGGTCCGCCCATATCCGCGCACATCAGGTGCGATAACGTGATAACCAGCGTCAGCCAGCGGCAACATGATTCGCCGCCAACTGTAGGCGAGTTCGGGAAAGCCATGCAGTAGCAACAGGGCTGGCCTGCCGCTCGATTCATAGCCAGCTTCCAGGACATGAATGCGCAGCCCATTTATATCATCAACGAAACGGGAGCGAATGCCTGCAGGCAACCATGCCGAGGGATAAGGCTCCGGCACTACGCCGGCACCAGTTGGCTGAGCCAAAGCAGCGCCAGGGCTAGGTAAGGCAAGTGTGGATAAAGAGGAAAGCCCAGCAGGAACAAACACTGAGGACGCTTGCAAAAATTGTCTACGCGAATAATCACTCACAAGTGTTCGCCTGATCTGTTTTGAATCCGGGGCTTAATATAGTACCGCATTTTTACGCCTGCCCAAGTTTTTTGCTTGGGCCGCAAACCATTAAACCTGTTGCAGCCTAAAATAAGGGGACGAAGAGTCTAATTTTTAACCCCTACGCCCCCTTTATCATTTATTTCAATTAGCCGCGCGACGATTCGCCTGTACTTTGTCGAAGAAATCCCACGTGGCCGGCGTCAAATCAGTTTCTGGACGCGCAGTGACATTAAGCTCCACGTAATTCGGGTTGGTTCGCGTGTAGGGCTGCCACTGGGGTAAACCTGCGCCATTGGGGTTACCGGTCTTAGCAAAATTAAGCCAAAAGTCGGACATGATGTCAGCCATCTGTCGGTCTTCTTCGGTTGCGGGATTTCTTAGCGTCTGAGTGTTATTGAATACATAGGCAATCTCGGCAGCATGATAGGCGCCAAGAATATTTTTTTGCGGACCAGGCGGTCGATGGCTGAAGTAATAAAGATAAGCCTCTTCATCGACATTCGCAGTGGTTCTCACCCAGGTGATTGAGTTCCAGCCAAAGCCCGAATCCCGAGCGGGATCGAGCGTGGACTTGCGAAGATTGTCCGCCGGATAGAGCGCAAGATAGTCTGCCGCTAATTCACCGTAGAGGTTCTGAATTCGGGAGATGTACACATCATCGTTTTCCGGAATCCGGCCTAGGGCTCCCAGCGTCGTGCCTTCTTCAGCATTGAACCCCACCAGCACCGGCACTTTATTCTGCTGACCACTGGAGAAAATGACATAGGGTTGGTCCGGTATGGACCACCCATCCACGATGCCGTCGGTACGAAAACGGTTTTCTACCGCGCCTTGCAACAGCTGTTGCGCCGGCATTGCGCGTAATTCCGAAAGTGACTCTGCATTCAGCACTGCCGCCAGATCACTGCCATTGCTGGATGCATCTGCAAGCGTCATCCGCGGATCAAGGCGCGCGCCGCTTTCGCCAATGGCTTTGTGGAACAAGCCTTCTGCCAACGGCGATGCCGTGAGCAGATTGACACTCCACGAACCTGCAGACTCACCAAAAATCGTGACGTTATCAGGATCACCGCCAAATGCCGCGATATTGTCCTGCACCCACTCCAGTGCTTTCACCTGATCCAGCAGACCGTAGTTACCCGCCGCACCATCCTCTGACTCATCGATGAGCTCCGGGTGGGCAAAATAACCGAACACGCCGAGGCGATAGTTGATAGTCACCAACACAACCCCTTTCTGCGCCAGGTTCGTGCCATCGTAAGTCGCAGTCGCGCCGCTACCGCGAGTAAGCGCGCCACCATGAATCCAAACCATCACCGGCAGTTGCTCATCGGACTCGGCGGGAGTCCAAACGTTCAAGTAGAGGCAGTCTTCGCTGGTAAGTCGAGCCGGTCGGTAGAAAAAGGAATTTTCCGGGTAGGGCTGCTGTACACAATTGGGACCAAAGTCTCTTGCCAGCAGTTCACCCGTCCAGACAGCCGCATCAGCAGGTGGCTTCCAGCGCGCATCCCCCACTGGCGGCGCCGCAAAAGGAATCCCGCGGAATACCCGTACGGCATCACTGCTGGCGGACAGCTCCCCAATCAAGTCGCCTTGCGGCGTGTCGAGCGAGACCGATTGGGCTGACAGGCTGGAAGTGATGCAGAGCGCTAGGACGCTGAGTAGCAATCTCATGGGGAATTCCTCTAAACAGGGGGGCGATTGAAAAGGGCTTGGCCGAAAAATACAGTTTTTTCTTAGCTTAATGATAGTATTTGACTACACTCAACCGCCTTATACAACCGCGGCCCACACCAGGATGAATGGGGCCCGGAAGGCTTCGCTATCTGTCATTGGGATTACTGGTATCTGAGCCAGCATGCCAGCATCCGCTCCGGTATTCGAAGAATAAATCTGTCCCTAGTTTTGTATTTGTCCTGCTCGCTGAGCTCGTTCCATCTCCTGAAGTTGATCTAATCAAGTTATTCAAGCCGTATCAGACACGAAAAAATCAAAGATTATTTCAGTGAATTCAAGGCGTCGCCAAATTAACGATTCTTTATTGCTCACTGGACCTCTGGTGTTAATTCAAGTCCCGACATTTCCTGGGGCGCCTGGAGGGACGATCGTTGAAGTTGACACGTCATAGGGAGTTTTCTTCTTAGAGCTTGACGACCTATCGATGCCGGAAA
>NYWC01000097.1 GCA_002684935.1 Gammaproteobacteria bacterium | reverse complement strand
GCATATCCAGAAAGTCTTGAAAGAGAATAATGGCAATATTTCTACCACTCCCAGGCAGCTCAAGATGCATCGACGAACCCTACAACGCAAACTGCAAAAAAAACCTGTCGCAAGATGAACGTTGGCTTTTAAGCCGACGATTTGAATCTGATAATGAGCGCCAGGGCGGCCGCTGCGGCACTGGCGAATTCGGCGTACAGTAATTGCAGCGTGAAACTGTCAGAAATGCNCTCGNCGAGAATTCCCCAGGCCCTGACGCTTGCGAGCNCAGCATAGCTNAANAGGAACAAGAGCNGAGCCGGATCCAGAAACCTCTCCTGCAATGCACCTAGCAGAGAGTNCAGTACCAGNGTCGCCATCAGTCCGATATGTGTTGCCTTTAGCTCGGTGTAACCGAGCTCATCAACAAGTTCTATGCCGAGATTGGCAAACCAGACTATCGGGGCAAACAGGAACAGTGCTATGAGAACCTCATACAGCAGTCCGTTAGCCAGCAGGTAAGATCCGGGGTAAAGGCGCGTAAAAGTATTTAAGAAATTCCCTCGTAGTGTCTGTTGTTGCTGAGCAAAGTGCCGCGTTAGCACTACTGGTTTTCGCGCAATCTGGATTTGCGTTAATCGCTCTAGCGTCGGGTTAAAGGCGCCATGCTGAGATGCCGCCCCCCATCCACGATCAGGGTTTCGCCGGTGACAACCTGCGGACCCGTGACGAAATGCANAATAGCATCGGCGACGGTCTCGGGAGTGGCCGTAACCCCCAGCGGCGCATTGTCACGATTAAATGCCATAATTTTGGCGTAACGTTCTTCACCGAAACCTTCNCGCAACCATTCACCCTCAATAAAACCAGGGCANACGGCATTNATACGTAACTTCGGACCCAGTGCCCTTGCCAGGGAAAGGGTCATGGTTACCATCGCGCCTTTTGAGGCCGCGTAAGCGACACAACTGCCTATCCCCGTTACGCCTGCGGTGGATGCCACATTAACCACAACGCCTCCATCTTCCTGGGACTGCATCGCCGCCGCAACCGCACGCACCATCTGATAGGCCCCAATCACGTTAACACCATAGATGCGCCGGAAGTCCGCGGCGTCTAGCCCATCCAGGTNGGCATGGTCCACAAANTTGGTGGTGCCGGCATTGTTGACCAACACGTCGATGCGGCCCCATTTTTCTATCGCTGCCTGCGCCATTGCACGGCAGTCCGCATCCTCTGCAACGTTCGCCTGCATAACAAGGGTTTCAACTCCCGCTTGCTCGCAGTCACTGGCCACCGCATTGGCGCCATCTGGGTTGCTGTTGTAATTGATCACNACATGGCAGCCCAATGAGGCNAAAAGGCGAGCGGTAGCTGCNCCTACGCCGCTACTTGATCCGGTAACGATAGCCACGCGTTTAATTAAGTCTTTCACTATGCCGTCCTGATTATTTTGTTAACAAGTATGTACGTTAAAGCTAGCACAAAACCGGTTTAATTCCCGCACTCGACAGAGTTGGCTGCAAGCCAATATTTCTCGGGATGAGATGAGTGAAATGCGAGATAGTAAGTTGTTGCAACCAGCAATTATCTCGTTACNATAGGTAACACTTTTTTGGGACGTGCCAACCTGCATATGTCCTGTTTTTAAAGAAAGTCTGTAGGACATAATAAATCCAAGCAAAGGGAACATTTCCTAGCAAACTAAGATAAACCGGGATGCGTCAGTTACCTTGACTCATATATATCATGCAAGACCGCAAACCGTATCTGGTGGCGCGCGACAACTGCTCGTCCGTCTTGAAGGCTGGAGGCCTCAGTGAAAAAGCAACATGTAGTAGCCCTTGCCATTCTTGCGTTTATCACCGTGTGGATGTGGATTCCGCGCTCTGGCACCAGNACCGCAGAAGTCCGGGCAGNGCCTGAGCGCGAAATCCAGGCAGTAGCTGAAGGCCAACCGGNTAGCGAAGATCCCAACGTCATCTCGGTGCGGGCCGAACGCATTGGCCCGGAACCNTATACCGAACAGCTATTGGTAAGAGGAAGAACCCAGGCCTTTCGTCACGTCCAGGTCCGGGCTGAGCAGGCTGGCCGCATTGTCAGTAACCCCGTGGCGCGAGGTGCGCGTGTGCAGGCAGGTGATGTGTTGTGTGAGATCGCTACCGACGACCGTGCAGCTAATCTCAACGAAGCCGTAGCCCAGCGCGAGCGCGCCCAGTTCGAGTACGATGCCGCGGTGGATTTGCAGGCACGCAATCTTCAGTCTGACGTAGCGGTCGCTCAACTCAAGGCTGCATTGGAATCATCCCAAGCAGCAGTTGCAAGGGCACAACTCGCGGTCGATCGAACCCAAATCGTTGCTCCCTTCGACGGCGTCATTGAAATGCGCACTGTCGAAGTTGGAGATTTACTGAACGCGGGAACCGCCTGTGCTTCTGTGCTCGATGACAGCCCGATGCTTCTGGTCGGGCTGGTCCCGGAACAAGAAGTGACCCGTNTTCAGGTCGGCGCAGCTGTGGATGGTGTCCTTCTCAACGGACAGCGTGTTACTGGCACCGTGACTTTTCTGTCTGCGGCGGCAGATCCCGTATCCCGCAGTTATCGCATCGAAGTGGAAGTTGATCCAAGCGATCAGACCATACGCGAAGGCATTACTACCGAAATTCTGGTGGATGCAGATGAGGTCATGGCTCATCGTATCCCCTCTTCCGCACTAACCCTGGACGATAATGGGGACATTGGTGTCAAGCTGATTGAGGCNGGCGACAANGTTGCTTTCCGCAAGGTCAATATAGTCGGCGACGACACCAACCAACTTAATCCAGGCATCTGGGTGACCGGCCTTCAAGGCGCAGTCACCCTGGTTACCGTCGGCCAGGAAATTGTTTTCAGCGGACAGACCGTAGCCGCCAACTTTGAATGGGATCAGTAGCAGCAAGCTAATAGCGAACAAGCCTTATGATTAATTACATAGACACCGCTGTAGCTCGTTCNCGAACCACCTTGAGCGTGTTCGTCGCAATTATGCTGACTGGATTTGCTTCCTACCTCACCATCCCCGTCGAATTGAACCCTGACGTTGACGTGCCAATCATCGTGACCACTATCATTCACGAGGGCATTTCCCCAGAAGACGCGGAGCGTTTGCTCGCCAAACCTGCAGAGCTGGAACTCAAAATCCTGGACGGCATTACCCAGATCAGCTCCTTCTCCAGTGAAAACGCTGCAACCATAATTACTGAGTTCGATATCGACTTCGAGTCTTCTACCGCCCTGGCAGATGTGCGCGAGGCCATCAATCGTTCCAAGGCGCGCTTCCCGCAAAATACNGAAGAGCCTCTCATCACTGAAGTCTCCGCCGCTGAGCTCCCGATTGTCCAGATCGCCATTGGCGGAGAGGGTGTTCCGGAGCGAGTTCTGCTTCGAATTGCCGAAGAGCTGCAACGCGAAATTGAAATTCTGCCANCTGTGTTGGAAGCGGCGATGGTAGGCAATCGCGAGGAATTGCTGGAAGCAGTCATAGACCCGGCCAAGCTTGAGACTTACGGTATCCCTAATTCTGCAATTGTCCAGGCCGTCACCAGCAATAACCGCTTGATCCCTGCTGGCCAGGTTGACACCGGACAGGGAAGCTTTTCCGTCAAAGTACCCGGTCTGATCGAAAACGCCGGCGACCTCTTTGATCTGCCCCTGGCTTCGTCTGCAGACGGTGTGCTCACAGTCTCTGACATTGCCGATGTGCGCCGCACTTTTAAGGATGCAACGCGCTACGCTTTCGCCAATGGCTCATCGTCGATCTCTCTCAACGTCATGAAACGTAATGGTGCGAACCTAGTTGAAGCTATGACCCAGGTCGACACGGTCGTGAATGAGATTCGCCCCACCCTGCCGCCAGCCGTATCCGTGTCATACATCAACAACACTGCTCCGCTAGTCATAGAACAGAATATGGGACTGCAGGGGAATATGGCCACAGCCATGGTTCTAGTTTTGATCGTGGTCATAGCATCGGTNGGGGTACGTTCCGGCTTNCTNGTNACNCTNGCTGTACCNTTNTCCTTNTTCTTTGCCTTCATCATCATCAGCCTGCTGGGGTTCACCTACAACTTCATGGTAATTTTTGGCTTGCTGCTTGGTCTCGGCATGCTTATTGACGGCGCCATCGTTATGGTGGAATACGCTGACCGTAAAATGGCCGAGGGTATGGATAGTATCGAGGCCTATCGCATGGCAGTAGGTCGTATGTTTTGGCCGATCCTGGCGTCTACAGCCACTACCCTGGCAGCTTTTCTGCCCATCATGTTCTGGCCTGGTGTAGCGGGGCAGTTTATGAGTTACCTCCCGATCACCGTATTCGCCGTCTTAATTGGTTCCCTGTTTTACGCGCTGCTGTTTGCACCAACGATTGGCGCGCTAATAGGCCGCTCAACTGGCGGCGACAGTGGCTATCTGCAGGCGCTTGAGAAGGGTGATCCGGAACAAACGCGGGGTGTTACTGGCTACTATGCCAAGGTACTTGATCTTGCAGTGCGCATGCCGATTGCGGTGTTTGTTCTCAGCATCGTGATGCTGGTTACTATCGTGACTGCCTATGGCCGCTACGGTGCGGGTATTGAATTCTTCACCGGCGTCGAGCCCAGCCAGACCCGGATTCAGGTTTTTGCCCGCGGCAACTTCTCACCCGCAGAGGTGCGCAATGTCATGCTGGATGTGGAGTCCCGCATCCGTGCAGCTGGACACATCAAGGGGATTATTACCCAATCAGGTGCAGGTCAGCAGATGGGTGGTGACCAGCAAACCGCGCCAGATCTAATTGGCAGCATTTTTGTCGAAATGACTGATCGTAGAGACCGCGACATCGACGGCTTTGAGGTGGAAAACCTGTATCGAGAAGCTATCGCCAACATGCCTGGCGTGCGCGCCGAGGTGGTTACCGTTGAGAATGGCCCACCAGTGGGTAAAGAAATTCAAATTGAACTTTCCGGAGACGACCTAGACCAACTGTTTGCCGAGGCCACTCGCATTCGTACCTATATGGAAAAAGAGTTGGGCTCAGAACTCATCGACATTGACGATACCGCACCCATTCCTGGCATCGAATTGGAATTCATCGTGGATCGCGCTCGCGCCGCCATGCTCGGCGCCAATATGACCGAAATTGGTACTGCGATCCAATTAATGACTAACGGCATCTTTATGGGTGANTATCGCCCCGANGACAGTGAGGAGGANGTCGACATTCGNGTTCGCTATCCTGCTNAATNTCGNGGCATNGATCAGATGGAAGANATTCGNATCAGCACTNTNAACGGACCNGTGCCAATTAGCAGTTTTGTNTCTCGNGTCGCGCAACCNAAAGTTAGNTCCATCCAAAGGGTAGATGGNGCCCGCGTGGTTTATGTNCGTGCAAACCCTGCNCCCGGCGTGGTGGCTGACAATAANCTACGGGAAATCTCCGCNTGGCTNGAAGAGAATCCACCTGAAANNGGTGTNNTCTATCAGTTCCGGGGNGCCAACGAAGAGCAGGAGCAGTCCGCAGCCTTCCTTGGCCAGGCTTTCTCACTGGCCATGGCCCTNATGGCNATTCTTCTTGTTACTCAGTTCAACAGCTACTATCANGCACTCTTGATCCTTTCNTCGGTTCTGCTCTCTACCGCTGGCGTGCTCTTAGGTCTGCTCACGACGGGCCAAACTTTCTCGGTAATCCTTACCGGTATTGGCATCGTTGCACTGTCGGGAATTATTGTGAATAACAATATCGTACTCATTGACACCTTCAATGTNTTGCGTCACGAACACCCCGACTGGGAATTGAGGAAAATAATTGTGCACACCGGTGTCCAGCGCCTGCGGCCAGTATTCTTGACAACGTTCACGACCGGTTTTGGACTATTGCCCCTGGCAATGGGTGTTTCAGTAGACCTTATAGGTGCAGAAATCGAAGTGGGCGGCCCTATTACTTCGCAATGGGTCAGCCTCGCCTCTGCCATCGTGTTCGGACTCTCCTTCGCCACCATACTGACGCTGATCGTTACACCTGCGATGCTGGCTCTNCCGCAACGGCTGCGGAATCTGTTTCGTCGCAAGCCAACAANNAGCGCACAGGCGCGAGCNAGCCTGGCTTCCTGAGTTTAGCGAGCCTGGCCAACCCGAGGGTCAGGGCANAATTCTTATCGACCCAAACCCCGTATAACCACAATCTAGCACCCTACCCTCAATTCATGACACAATCCTCGTCTAATTCGAAGCCCATCTAAAGACAATGGCACTGTTAGCCGCCTTCTTCTTAATAAGTATACTGTTCTCGTTTCTCTGCTCCATTCTTGAAGCCGTGTTGCTAAGTATTACCCCTGCCTATGTGGGCATTCAGCAACAGCGGCAGTCGCGAATCGCGGATGACNTGGTGCGTTTCAAGGATGANATCGANCGACCGCTGGCCGCCATCCTGACCNTGAACACAATTGCCCACACCGTTGGAGCGATCGGCGTNGGGTCCCAGGCAGCTGAAATTTTTGGGGAATCCATGCTCACCATCGCAGGTATTCCCCTGATAAGCCTGGAGGCTCTTATTGCTGGNCTGATGACGCTGGCGATCCTGATCTTTTCAGAAGTCATCCCCAAGACCATGGGAGCTAACAATTGGGAAGCGCTGACCCCTTTTAGCATCGCGGCTCTGAAAGTCATGCTGCTGCTACTCGCGCCGTTGGTATGGATTAGCCAGTACATCACTCGTCACCTGAAAAAAGACAAAGACAAACCCGTCCTTAGCCGCAGCGATTTTCTGGCTATGGCCGAAATTGGCAAAGAGCACGGCGTTCTTGAGGAAAATGAGCAGACGATAATCCACAACCTACTACGCTTTTCGAAGGTGCTGGTCAAGGATGTGATGACTCCGCGCATAGTGGTGATTGCAGCCAGTGAAACCTCCACGGTTAGAGAGTTTCATGAGCAGCATGCGGATCTGCCCTTTTCCAGAATCCCTATCTATCACGATAAAAATGACAACGTGACAGGTTACGTCTTGAAGGATGATGTTTTACTGAACCTAGTAGACGAAAAGGATGAAAAGAATCTGCGGGACTTGCGACGAGATATCATCGTGGTGCATAAAACCCTGCCCATNCCCGACCTTCTCGACACATTCATCATCAAGAAGGAACATCTGGCACTGGTGGTAGATGAATTCGGTGGTATGGAAGGTATTGTGACTATGGAAGACATCATCGAGACTCTGCTCGGTCTTGAAATTGTTGATGAGTCTGATAACGAAGAGAACATGCAGGCATTGGCCCGCAAAAACTGGGAGCGACGGGCTAAACGGCTGGGATTTATGACCAAGCCCGAGGACTTCGAGAAACCAGTTACGGACTAGAGCGTGNTCGTAATAGTTTAAAANCCTAAGCCGAATACATTGTATATCCNCTGCTACCTTCCCCCTTCACCCTGACGCGCATATAGGGCGGACAACCAAAAACATTCGGATCCAGGACAAATAAGCCAGACAAGACAATCGAAATATTAAGCAGGACTATCGGTAGGTACGATTGGCAATCACAACTTCCATCAGCAGCAGCAACATCACCAGACCAAGAATCCACCACCACAGCCGTTGCGGACGCTCCAACTCTTCGATGAGTTGTGCGGTTTGAACCGCGCGTGACTGCATCGGACTGGTGTCCGGGTTAACTACAGCATCATAAAGGGTCGAAAGAGGTAATCGAGTCAGATTGCTCTCTTCAGGCAGTATATTTACTGCATAGCGCGCCGCACTATCGCCAGCCGAGGCGGTCAGTATTCCAGGTTCGCTGGCGATCAAAACGTTGTTCTCTGCCAGACTGAAGGTTTGATTGTCGACGTTGCTAACGATGACAGGGTTTTGCTCTGATCCGGGCAGGGAAAAGTTAATGCTGTCGCCGATGTTGAATGACCTTGGCCCGATCTCTGATTGTACGAGGTGTCTCAGAGTTTCATGGATAAAAGGCAGAAATAGCCCCTGCAGCGGCAAATTATTCCACTCCAGATCCAGACTCGAAGCAAACAGCAGCACTCTGCCCTCACCAACATCTTTTTCAACCAACGCCGCCTCAGTGTTGTCGAACTGCATGAGCACATTGGCTTCCTCAGTTGGCATAAGCAGCCAATGCCCCTTAAAGCGCGCCATCCAATCGCTCTCCAGTGGTCGCAGAATCGGGTGCCGCCGATCATAGTCTGCAATCACCAGGTAATCGCCGCGGCCTAGCATATCTGTGCTCTGGAGCTGGCCCGGCGTGATTTCTCCAAACTGGCGATTGAACAACTCAGCATCGACCCGGTCTCCAGGTGCAATCAGCAGACTACCCCCCTG
Source organism: Gammaproteobacteria bacterium (assembly GCA_002684935.1). Taxonomy (GTDB): domain Bacteria; phylum Pseudomonadota; class Gammaproteobacteria; order Pseudomonadales; family Pseudohongiellaceae; genus UBA9145. Next base: position 1,847 of record NYWC01000097.1, on the reverse strand, counting down.
GTTGACGTAATCGGTCAATTCGCTTGCCTGGTCGGTGCTGAGATCGCCCACATTGAGCAATGCCACGACATCACTCTGGCGCAACGCGGAAGCAGACAATTCCGCTGATTCGATAGTCTGCAGGGCGAATGGCGACCCCTCTGTACTGCTCACCGCCAGCCCAAACCAGTGGCCCTCGTCGTCAAACCAATTAGCGGATGACTCACCATTAACCAGCAGTACGTTGATTTTAGGCAGGACATCGACCGTAAAATAATAGGCGTTGTCATCAATGAACCCATCGCCGCTTACCCGCACTTCTCCCACGTAGGTACCCTCAGCATCGAATTCGACATCAAAGGTAACGACCTGCTCTGAACGATCAGCAAGATCCAGCTCGGCCCGATCAATCATTTGCCCATTCAGGCTAAGGCTAACCTCCCCCTGTTCAACCAGCCGCGTGCCGCTGCTTCGCACCCGCGCCAGGATCCGCTGTTGCGCAGAATCTTCGAGAAGTTGCTCTGGCGCGCGCACGTCCGTGAGGGCCAGGTTTTCACTTTCTGCTGCACCTACATCTATCAGATTCAATGCGACGCCCGGCGCAAGCTTCCAGGTTTCATCCGCCGCCTGCATGCCAATGTCCTGAAAATCAGAAATCAGATAGATCGCACGATTTTCATTACGGGAGTTTTCCAGTAACTGATCGGCCAGGCGCAGATTAGGGTAGTAACGGGTCGCGCCGTAGCCAGGTTCTTCAATATCTTCAATGAGTTCGCGGATTCTGCCGACATCTGCATCCAGTTCGCGTACCAACTCGGCGCTAACGGAAAATGCAATCAGTGCAACTTCGTCTCCTCCAGTAAAGCGATCCAATACATTCAGCGCCTCAGCCTTGGCTTCGTCGAAATTATCGCCATAGCGCATGCTCATGGAAGTATCCAACAGGATGACGGCTGACTGTGGGTCCGCATCCACCAATCGCGCGACCGATTGATTCAATAGTGGCCTGGCGAACGCGATAACCAGCAGGGCGATGACAGCGACCCGCAGCAGTAACAAGGCAATCTGCTGCAGGTGCTGAAACAAAACCAGCTTCTTCGATGTCTTCTTCAGAAATCGAATGGTACTGAACATGATCTTGGGTGGCTTTTCCCGACGGATGAGGTGAATTGCAACCGGGATCAAGGCTGCCAATAGGCCTAACAGGAACAGCGGTGTCAGAAATACCATGGCGTACTGCGACTCCTAGAAACTCTTGGCCCGTTTGGACATGTAAGCAGACAAAGCCTCGTCCAGCGGCTCACCAGTATTGAGCAGGCAATAGTCCACCCCGCTGCTTTGGCACTTTTTACGACAGTAGCCCAAAAATTCATCAAGGTTTTCCAGGTAGGCATTCCGTATCGCTGCGGGTGACGTGATATAAGATTCATTGTCTTCCATGTCGATGAACTCTGATGCTTCATTGAACGGAAAGTTGATTTCCGCATCATCCATGATCTGGAATGTAATGATGTCGTTGCCCATACCCCGCAAATTCTGCAGCGTATTAATTACTCGCTCTTCGTCATCCAGCATATCTGAAATGAGAATTACGATGCTCTTTTTGTTCAATGATGCAGCGAGATCAGTTAGTGGCTTTACCGTGTCAGTTTTTTTGCCAGACTCTACCGTGGAAAGGGTACGCAGAACATGCATGAGATGTGGTTGCCTGCACTTGGCTGGAATATATTCCCTGACTTGATCATCAAAGGTTATCAGACCCACGGCATCGCGCTGCTTCATGATGAAATAGGCGAGGGCAGAGGCCAGGGTAATGCCGTAGTTAAGTTTACTCACTCCCCCGGAGCTGTATGCCATTGAGGCACTGG
>NYWC01000096.1 GCA_002684935.1 Gammaproteobacteria bacterium | reverse complement strand
GACTGGTCGCCCAGTCACCGGTTCTGTTTTTACTAGACGAGCCCAGCAATCATCTCGATATTGCCCATCAGCTTACAGGGTTGCTTGCCNTNCGTTCGCGAGTAATNCAGGATCAAGCCACAATGTTGATNGCCACTCACGACATTAATCTNGCCAGCCGCNTCTGNGATCACGTGCTNTTATTAANANAAGATGGTGCTTACGAGGCGGGCGNGGCAGCTCNAGTGCTTACGGANNACAATCTGTCCAGTGCCTATGANTGCGAAATNAGGCGCATNGACAGTGACGCCGGCNTATTTTTCACACCAGTNATNAGCAATCCCANGNCAGAACGCNTGCCCTAGAGCGCAAGCCTGCGGATATCGCCAAGCAACTTGACCAGGTAGTCCGCAAATNTGCCGCCATCCACTCCATTGACCGCCTTGTGGTCATAGCAAAGCGTTATTGGCAGCATTTTGCGCGGCTGGAATTCTCCATTCCGATACACCGGTTTAATCTNAGTCTTTGACACTCCTAAAATCGCAACCTCAGGGGCATTAATTATAGGAATAAATCCAGTGCCACCAATGGCGCCCAGACTGCTAATAGTGAAGCAGGCACCCTGCATCTCTTCAAGCTTTAACTTACGCTGCCTCGCCTTATCCGATAGCTCAATGATCTCATCGGCCAGCTCATAGATAGACTTCTTATCTACGTCCTGGATCACCGGTACCACTAGACCAGCCTCAGTCGCTACCGCAACGCCGATATGGTAGTACTTCTTCTGGATCACATACTCACCAGAAGAATGCAGCGAAACATTGAATTGCGGATACTCTGCCAGCGCCTTCGCACTAGCCTTAAGCAAAAAGGGTAAGAAGGTTAAATTGACGCCTTTTTCCTCCGCTTCTGGTTTAAGCTCGGCTCTAAAATCTTCGAGCTCGGTGACATCAGCCTCATTAAACTGAGCCACATGCGGTACAGAACTCCAGTTGCGCTGCATGTTCGTCGCAGTGACTTTTTGCATCTTGCTGCGTGCAACTTCCTCAATCTCCCCGAACTGAGAAAAATCAACATCTGGAACAGCTGATATTGATGTGCCTGCCGCCGCAGGCGGATTGTTGATTCGAGCCTTCACAAATACGTGAATATCTTCCTTTACTACGCGTGATCTTGCGCCAGTGCCTGGCACCAGGGAGAGATCCACTCCTAGTTCCCTCGCCAGTTTTCGAACCGCGGGGCCCGCATAGACCTTGCCCGATTGTTCGGCATGTACANCAGGTACTTCCGGTATCGCAGCCGGTGCANGAGCCGTGCTGGGTGCTGGTGCTACCGCTTCAGACTCCGAGCTTGCAGCCACAGACACATCACTGCTTGCTGGCCCGAGAGATGGGCTAGCTGCTGCCGCGGCTCCAGAAATTCTAATCACATCAGAGCCGGTTTTGACCTTGTCTCCAACCTTGATGAGTAGTTCCAGCACCTCTCCATCCTGTGGAGCCGGCACTTCCATGGCTGCCTTGTCAGATTCCAGCGTAATGAGGGGGTCATCAGCGCTGATGTTATCACCAACACTGACGTGAATTTCGATCACATCGACTTCATCATCGGTCCCAAGATCAGGCACCTTGACCACAGATCCTGCGGGTTGGATTGGCGCAACAGAAGGGGCTTCAGCGGAGGGTTCCGGTTGCTGCTGCGTTTCTGACTCCGCCGGCTCTGATTTCGATTCTGCTGGCTGCTCAGGCTCACTGGCTTCAGACTTAGCGTCCTCTGCAGACGCAGCGCCCTCCACTTCCAAACTCAATACTTCTGAGCCGGTATTCACCTGGTCCCCCAGGTTGACAGCAATACTCTTCACCACTCCCGCCATGGGCGCTGGAATCTCCATTGCAGCTTTGTCGCTCTCTAATACCATCATCGAATCGTTTTCCGCGACTGTATCCCCAACCGCGACCAGCAACTCGATGATTTCCACATCAGCGGCATCGCCAAGATCAGGGACGGTAATTTTCTCTATTGCCAAACCTAAAATCCTCGTTGGTACCCACGCATTAATAGCAGTCTTTACTGTGTTACTGGATCTGCTTTACTTTGATCTATGCCATTAGCCTTCATATAGTCTGTGATCTGTTTGCCAGTCACCAACCCCAGATCCTTGAGCTCGCTTAATGAGGCAAGCACCACAAACTTAGCATCCACTTCAAAGAAGTGTCGCAACTGCTCTCGGCTATCGCTGCGGCCAAACCCATCAGTGCCGAGCACACGAAAGGAATCAGGCACAAACTCACGAATCTGGTCTGAATACAGCTTCATGTAATCCGTTGTAGAAATCACCGGTCCGTTCTGTTTACTCAACTGTGAAGTCACNTAAGGAACCTTTGCCTTCTTGGCTGGGTTAAGCAAGTTCTCGCGAACGATACTTAACGCGTCCCGCCTTAATTCGTTGTAACTTGTCACGCTCCATACATCAACGGNAACGGAGAAGTCTTTTCTTAATATCTCAGCTGCCTTGCGTACTTCACGTAAAATTGTGCCGCTACCTAACAAGCGCAGGCGTACGTCTTTGCTGAGTGGCTTGGCGACTTTGTATTCCTTAGCCACTCCATTTTCCAGTAAGTACATACCCTTGATAATGCCCTCCTCATTTCCCTTGGGCATCTCTGGCTGCGCGTAATTTTCATTCATCGTTGTGATGTAGTANTAAACNGATTCCCTNTCATGGTACATGCGACGCAGTCCATCCTGGATAATCACAGCCAACTCATAGGAATAAGTGGGGTCATACGTCACACAATTGGGAATAGTCGAAGCCAGCAAGTGACTGTGACCATCCTGATGTTGTAGACCTTCACCGTTCAAGGTCGTACGGCCCGCCGTGGCGCCGATCAAAAAACCCCGAGCCTGGGAATCACCNGCTGCCCAGCACAGATCGCCAACGCGCTGGAATCCGAACATAGAGTAGTAGATGTAAAANGGAATCAGTGGGTAATTNTTTACGCTGTAGGACGTTGCTGCAGCCAGCCACGCNGAGAATGCGCCCGACTCGGTAATACCCTCTTCCAGCATCTGACCCTGTTTGTCTTCCCGGTAGNACATCACCTGATTTGAGTCGGCAGGATCATAGAGCTGTCCAACAGCCGAGTAGATACCCATTTGCCGAAACATACCTTCCATGCCAAAGGTCCGAGCCTCATCGGGCACGATCGGCACCACCTGCTCACCAATCCCCTTGTCTTTGCACAAGGTGCTGAGCATGCGTACAAATGCCATGGTCGTTGACTGCTCACGTTCGCCGCTGCCTTTCAGCTGCACATCGAATGCATCCAGCTTGGGAATTGTCACCTGCTTAGCCTCGGAGCGNCGCTGCGGCAGCGGTCCACCCAGCTTTTCACGAACCTTTCGCATATAGCGAATTTCCAGGCTGTCTTCAGCCGGTCTGTAATAAGGCACTTCTACTAACTTGTCATCCTCAATCGGAATCCCAAAGCGATTGCGGAATTTCTTCAGCCCCTCAATATCGAGTTTCTTGACTGAGTGCGTCGCGTTTTGCGCTTCAGCACCGCCACCAAACGCATAACCCTTGATGGTTTTGGCCAGGATCACTGTAGGCTTGCCGTTCGACTTAACCGCCTGTGAGTAGGCTGCATAAACTTTATAGGGGTCGTGACCGCCGCGATTGAGCGCCATGATATCGTCGTCAGAAAGGTGCTCGACCATCTTTAACAATTCCGGGCTCTTGCCGAAGAAATGCTCTCGCGTATAGGCACCGCCGCGACTGGCGTAATTCTGGTACTCGCCATCAACGACTTCGTCCATGCGAGCCTGCAAAATGCCGTCGGTGTCAGCCTGCAATAAAGGATCCCAGTGTCGACCCCACACAACCTTTATGACATTCCAGCCCGCGCCTCGGAANATACCTTCCAGTTCCTGAATGATCTTGCCATTGCCTCGCACCGGACCATCGAGCCGCTGCAGATTACAGTTAATGACAAAGATCAGGTTGTCGAGTTGTTCGCGACCGGCTTTGGCGATTGCGCCGAGAGATTCAGGCTCGTCCATCTCTCCATCACCCAGGAACGCCCAGATCTTGCGCTCAGAGTTATCCATTAATTCGCGATTGTGGAGGTATTTCATCAGGTGCGCTTGGTAGATCGCTTGAATGGGTCCCAGCCCCATGGAGACTGTGGGGAACTGCCAGTAGTCAGGCATGAGCCAGGGGTGTGGATAGGATGAAAGGCCGTTTCCATTCACTTCCTGGCGAAAATTATCCAGCCGATCTTCATCTATGCGCCCCTCGACAAAAGAGCGCGCGTAGATGCCTGGCGAAGAATGACCTTGATAGTAAATCAGGTCGCCTTCGTCTTGCTTATTAGGNCCGCGGAAAAAGTAGTTGAATCCCACATCGTAAAGCGTGGCTGATGAAGCAAATGTCGATATATGGCCACCCAAGCTGGGATTGTGCTTGTTGGCTCGCATGACCATGGCGAGNGCGTTCCAGCGCACAATGCCGCGGATCTGCCTTTCCATGAACATATCGCCCGGCATGCGGTCTTCGTCCATAGGAGAAATTGTATTGCTGTAGGGCGTAACTACGGAGGAGATCGGAACATAGCGCCTGGTCCTGATAGCCGAGTCGTTNAGCTGATTAATTAGGTAATGAGCGCGCTCTATTCCTTCTTCATCTATGACCGACTGGAGGGCGTCGAGCCATTCTTTGGTTTCCTCTGGATTCGCATCGCTGTGCTGAGTCATGTCTTACATCCCATGTGGTACCAGGGTCGCTGGTGGTTTCCATGCAGTATGTAAATAAATTACAAGGTGCGCGAATATTACGCCAATTCNAACTTTTATTCCAAGCGATTTTGGCCNNATNTGTAGTATTACTACATNCAATATTCGATAACTGCAGACAAATCCATACCATTTTTTATTNTTATAATTCANACAGATACATAANTTAGCTCGCAGCTAGAGCCNATGCCCGCAAGCTAATTTCGTAGTAAAAAACTGTCAAAACTACAAATTTCAGCGATCAATCAACACAATTTGTTTGTCGAATTCCAATTTTGCAGCGACATATCAAATCGTCTGCAGACCAAAAATTGTCATTACTGCCAAAATCGCAAGCCAAATCGCTTGGCTTCGCTCAAGCAATGCCTGTATCGCCTCAATCTCATTAGCCTCGATCAGGCGATCCCGCTCATCTGCTGACAGCTCACTCAACTCTTCCGGATCCTCAGATTCCGATACTGAAGTATTTACCCCGGAAAGCGCGCAGCCTGCATAGCTGTGCAACGCAGTGCCAGAATCAGTTTTAGGCTGATACTCCCAGAATGATAGCTTCACTTTCTCGAAGCATTGAACAAAATTACCTGCGAGCGAAAATGTGAGCGCAAGTAATCGCAATGGCAGCCATTCAAGGATATAGGTGANTCGGCATATCAAATTAACTTGACGAGNATCCTGCCCGCCCTCGTGGCTATCACGNATCTGGTAGCTCACATAACTGAACAACACNGCCAGGGCCCCAGCAAGCAAATACCAGAAAAACACCACAAACATTTTTTCAAAACANCGATGGATAAGCTTTCGCTTGAAGAAAGCAGCTATCTGCACCTGTGAATCCGGCACAGNCNTTGAATTAGCGAGCTGCGCCTGGCGCATATAGAGCAAACACCCCTCGATATCCCCCTTTCTCCAACGCACCAGAAATTCACTGGCTAGCTTACTTGGCTGCGTTCGATCAAGAACAATTAGCAACACAATGATATGAACCAGCATTGTTAGCAGGCCGAAAGCCATTCCATTCACTGCAAAAAGGATAATACCCAACACTAACAATGGCAGAGAATAAATAATGATAACTGGCACTATCCATGACATTCCTGAATCAGCAGTACGCTCACTTAAAGCTGATTCAATTCGTCTACGCAGTCTAAAAAACCAGGTATCATCGAAACGATCGAAATCCTTTAACCAGAGGTAGTTGACCGTGAGACATATTAGTATGACAAGAAATTTCATTTTGCACGGTCAGCCGATTCGGAGTAGTCAGAGAGGGATTCTCTAAACCGCTCCCAATTAAAATAGGGACCGGGATCAGTTTTACGTCCAGGCGCAATGTCACTATGGCCCACGATACGCTCTACAGTCAAACCGTGATAGGCCTGCATCAATCGACCGGCCAATGCGCTTAAGGCCTCATATTGACGATCATCAAACGCTATGAAATCAGTCCCCTCTAACTCGATACCAATAGAAAACTCATTACAGTTCTCACGCCCTTGAAAACAGGATTGGCCGGCATGCCAGGCCTTGCGATCGAAGGGAACAAACTGGGTGACCCTGCCATTCCGCGCGATCAAAACATGCGCAGAAACCTTAAGCTCTCTTAGCTGCTCAAAATAAGGGTGGCTGGAGCAATCCAGGGTATTGCAAAACAACTCTGGAATACAGGAAGTACCGAATTTTCCCGGGGGCAGACTGATGTTATGAATCACCAGCAAGTCGATCTCCATACCATCCGGACGCGCACTCTGATTGGGTGACTCAACAAAAGCTGATTCATTTATACGATGGTTTACTATTGGTGAAAACACGACTGGCGACCGCGAAATTTAACATCTATTTTCACAGTCTAACATAGGAGACTATGCATCTGGCGCCTGGCAACGCATTGCGCCCCGAACGCGGAGGCTAGAGAAAGAGGGAGAAATGCCTTAGCAGGCTAATGGTTAAGGCTTGTGGAAACGTTTCGCGCGCTAACAGTAGAGACAATCGGCAGACTAGTGACGCGTCATGGACGACGGGTTCAGCACAGTTTGACCGCAGATCAAGCGTGTGGCCTCAAGATTGGCTAGCTGCAAGGCACCATCCCTTAATACGACTGCCAGACCAATCTTTGAGCGATTAACCTGGAAACTCGTATCGTTGGTGCAGACCATATACAACTCGGAGTTCATCTTGTTGCGAGTCAAGTTTGAAATCGCGCATCCGGCCATCAATCAGAAGTTTGATATCAGAGCGCTCTCCGAGACTATCTACCTCATTAATCAGATTGTTGAGATCCGGCTGCGGCATAGCAGCCCCGGACGCCGATGCCTCTACTACCCGCGATTTCGCCAGTTCATCAAGATCTCGCTCGTCGAGGATAGACTCTCCCGCTGGACTAATTGAGGCTTCTTTGTTTATTGAATCGCGCACTTCGTCATCTAGCAATCGAGACTTGCCTGCCTCCGAATCGCCGGGCTGCGCGACTAGCGCATCGATCTGCAACTGATCTGCTGCTGACCGCGAGTTGAATGCTTCCTTCAGCGTCAGCAGAAATTTATCCTGCTCATCGGCCGCTGCCTGGATAGGGCCCAGACCTCGCTGCAGACTTAAGGTCAGGACACCAAACTCTTCCTGGCTTAACTGCGTTTTCTTGCAAATCCAAAGGCCTAGCTGCGCAACGGTGTACTTAGCCTCTTCCCATTCTGAACTTGCGCAGCCACAGTCAACACCGGTCACGAAGAGAACTCCACGCCACTTAGTCCGAACCATCCACTCAACAAATTTGGGGAGTTCGAGTGCGCTCAATAGCTCAGTTATAAATTCGTCAGCCGCAACTTCGACTAACTGTGCTTTTTGTGCACCACGGCCTGCAATCAAAGTGTTTCGGTTGAGCTGCTCAGCCGAAGACTTGTTACAGTCCTCGATGTTGGTGCGGAATCTAGAAGTGGTGGTGTAGAGCTTATCGACAAATTGCTTATTGTGGTGATTGGTTACAAAATTAATCGTGTCCAGAAAGACTTTCTTCAGCTTAAGCGGCACATGCTTTTCAAGCAGCTTGAAAAACACAATACGTACCTCTGAGGGCACAGAGAAAACTATATTAGCCCCCGCGAATGCTTCCAGCAACGCTTTCAATAGAACCTCAGCGTTGAACATATCGCATGCAGAACTCTGCAGATTATCAAGTTGAAGTGATTTCGACTGATTGATGAACCGCTGGTAGATTTTGAGCGCTCTAACTTCGCTACGCTGCAGGGCAATATCAATTTCAACGTTCTCAAAGCCAGTGCTACTGCTTGATTTTGGCGCTTCGTCAAATTCATCGGCGAGGACCACCTGATCTCGATAGGCTGCCCCAATCTCGCGAAGAGTGGCCTCGAACAGCAACTCTTAAAATATTTTCTGCTTTGCGTGCAGTTTGTGCATAGCGCTAAGTGAGTTACAGTTATCACCCAATTACCCATTCTGGGCCCGGCTGAACAGGAAGTCATCAGCTGTTTCGAATAACTCAGCGCTCAGCGGGGCAAGTAGCTTTCGGGTACGTTGCCTGATTGCCCAGCGCACCTTTTCCAAGGCGACATGGTCCAAATTACCTGGTGAGGAAACTTTTTTAAGCTCTGATATGAGAGCCATGATCAGGTTCTACTTTGGATTAAAAACAAACATTTGTGCATGCATGAGTAATACCATCTACCCGAGAGCCGTTTTTTGAGCCTGCTCACATCTTGGTAACTGATGATTTATCTTCAATATTTTCATAAGCATAAGAAATCGGCCGTAAATCAATTTTTTGAACAGGTCACAACTTTCAAAGCCCGCCAGCATCAGCGATAATTTGAATATGACCAGATCTGACCAGCATGTGCCGGGAAAGAGCCTCGGCCAAGGCATGCTCATCACCACCTTCGCCCTTGGACTGGCTGCACTCACTTTCATTTTGGACGGCTGGATTAGAAACCAAGAAAATCCTAACCAGCAGCCCGTTGATAATGAATTGCGCAACGGCACCCGGGAAGTAGTTCTGCAGAGGAATCGGCAGGGGCATTACGTCGCCGGAGGCTTTATAAACAGGTTACCTGTCACCTTTTTGCTCGACACAGGTGCGACTGACGTAGNTATCCCNGAAAGTATCGCACGAAAAGCAGGGCTACAGGCTAANTACGCAGGCCGAGCAAACACTGCTGGTGGTGTAGTCACCGTCTATGCAACCCGCATCAGCACCCTGAGCATTGGCAACATACAGTTACNGGATGTGGCTGCCAGCATTACGCCCACAATGGGGGGAAGCACAATCCTGCTAGGGATGAGCGCGCTCAGACAGGTTGAATTTACTCAACGCGGTTCTACTCTCACCCTGCTGCAAGTCCAGGATTAATTGATAGAAATGAAGATACCATCAGATGTGAAAAAAGACGTTCAAATTGCCCTGGCTGAAGATATCGGTAGCGGCGATATCACCGCGGCATTAATTCCTTCAGATCAGCAAGCTCAGGGCAAAATCATCTGTAAGGACACCGGTGTATTGTGCGGCATTCCCTGGGCAGACGAGACTTTCCGTCAACTGGATAGCAATATCTCTATTAGCTGGCACGTAGCCGATGGTGACCCAATCGAAATGNGTCAGCTGCTATGCCGAATAAAAGGCCCTGCCAGAGCCATCATGAGCGGCGAGAGAACCGCNCTTAATTTCCTGCANACCCTTTCTGCTACCGCCACCCAGACGGCCACGCTGGTAGCTGAAATTAGCCATACAGCTGCTAAGCTGTTAGATACCAGAAAGACTCTACCAGGCATGCGCGCAGCTCAAAAGTATGCGGTGCGATGTGCTGGCGCTAAAAATCATCGCATGGGTTTGTTTGACAACTACTTGATCAAAGAAAACCACATTGCCAGTTGCAGAGGCATAGCTGAAGCGATTTCGAGCGCGCGCCTGCTGAAACCCGGGAAACCCGTAGAAATCGAAGTTCGCGATCTGAAACAATTAGAGACAGCACTGCAGGCGGAAGCAGACATCATCATGCTAGATAATTTTCCGCTTTCCGACTTAGCCACCGCCGTCATCCGCAATGCTGGTAGGGCAAAACTGGAAGCCTCAGGCGGCATCGAAGCCGGCCAACTAGTCAAGATTGCTGAAACTGGCGTAGACTATATCTCCGTTGGCGCNATAACCAAGCACTGCCGCGCAATTGATCTNTCCTTATTAATCGATTCGTAACAGTGAGAAGCGCGACNGATCAGTGCANATTCGAGANGCGCTCANCAGNTCGACNATTGGCTGAGGCGTGCGTCTTTGGGAGCCGCACCANTNAAGGCTGCGNCGATCCTAGCTAGGCAGCAGCCTAAACCGGTNGGTAGCTGCAAGCCTCTGGTCATAACCTCAGTGCTGACGTNCCACANACCCAAGGGTTCATGAAATACGCAAGGCAGAAGAAACCATGAAGAGCACCAAGTTTATCCAATTCGCTACATTCGCTGCANTGACCTTGTCGGCAGGATTATCTTTATCTCATCCTGGCAGCCTGGATCTCAACGGNGGGCATTATTTCGGGCCGTCTTACCATTGTCATATGACGGCTTGCGAGATGCCGGACTCTTTCAGCACGGGTCGCATGCGACGAGACGGCGTAATGACCAACTATCGCAATCGCGAAAAATTCTTTAATGAGGATGACTGGACCTACGAAGAAGATTTTGACGAGGACTGTCAGTCAACCCGACAGGAGATGCTAATCCTCACCAGTCGCACTGAGGTCAAATATACGAACCCAAGAAACTGTGTAGTCCGCACAGGCGAGTGGCTGGACGAGTACACCGGTGAAATTTTCACGGTGGCAGTTCAGATCGACCTCGACCATGTCATCCCGCGCATGTATGCCCACACCCATGGCGGAGATCGCTGGATACTCAACAAGAAAATCCAGTTCGCCAACGACCCCCTAAACCTGATGCTGGTGGAAAAAAGAGAAATCCGCAGAAAAAGCGACCGGGGTCCAAGCCGCTATCTGCCCAGGGATGGGTTCAAATGCGAATACGCCCAGTTGTGGCAAGCCATTGCAGATAAATATGACCTGCAGCTGGAGTCT
>NYWC01000013.1 GCA_002684935.1 Gammaproteobacteria bacterium | reverse complement strand
TGGCGCGCCCGGCAGGACTCGAACCTGCAACCCTCGGCTTAGAAGGCCGATGCTCTATCCGGTTGAGCTACGGGCGCTTGAAACGCGGGCGCGATTGTACCCTCAGTTCATGGCTTTGTACGCTAAATCGGCCGTCTATGCGGCTTTCCAGCAGGTTCATTGCCGACTCTACAATCGCTGCCCTGCTGGCCATGCTCAGCATTGGGAGTCCCGGAGCAATACAGGCCTGTATACATGCCTGCCATTACTGGGGACGCATTACGGGCAAATGGACGCAGGCGGCCCCGCAACCCCCGCAAATCGTCGCTATCGACTTCAGGACCGGAGTTAAGCGCGTTTACCGGAGTGCGTTCGCCGTCCACTGTTTTTCATTTTTCCATGTTCATACCGAGCAGCCAGAAGACAGCCCAGTTAGCTGACAGCCAGGATAGAAAAAGGGTGGAAAATGGGGTGACTGATGGGGCTCGAACCCACGACAACCGGAGTCACAGTCTGTTTATAAAATCAATAAAATCAACTAGTTATACAATATTTGCTAGTATAAACACACTAAGATACGCGATTATAAGCGATTTGTTAGTACCCTGTCTGTTCCATCTCCAACTATCGGCCAGAGCAAACCTACTTTGTAACAATAGAATCACCAAAAGCGGATCTCGCATCAGGCCCGCTAGTTATTGTAAAAACAGTCTTGGATAATTCGGCGATGCAATTGAACCTGAGTTGCCAAATACGAGTTCACATTGAATCAATTACCTGAATTTGCCACGATTGCGATCGGTTCAAGCCCCGACCTGATAAAGTACGAGCTTTGCTCAAAATTGCACAAATCGAGTATGAAGCCACAAAGCTCAAGTGATCGGCTGCTTCACAATAACAGCATTCGTTAATGCTTGGGTATTAAATCGAAAGCCAAAACGATGCGTTCCTCTCTCGAGCTAAATGGTGTTGTGTAGTGGAATAGAGATGATGGGAAAAGGCACAAATCTGCGGAGGCAACATTTATCTTTCGTTCGATAGTCGTACCTTTAGAATCTATGCAATTTTTATCATCTAGACGAAGAATCAGATTTCCCTCATCAGACTTTAGATTTGATGGAACCCTGATATATATGCTACCAGACAACCAGCCTCTTTCATGGATGTGTGGCTTCAAAAATCCACCATCTCTCATCCGTATCAGCCAGCCATAAATTTCATAATTTTTTGGCCATCGAGAAATTAAGCCCTCACTACTCTCGTCAAACTTTGAGCGATAGTCATTGATCTCGGACCTAATGCATTCCTCAATATTCTTAATGCCCGCATCAGCATCACTAAAAATATTTCCAGCTGTTTGACTCCCGTTATACAGCAGCCTTTGCGCCTTGTCCGAATAGGATTTGCCATCAAGAAACTCCTTTATAGGGTCAAAAAACTCCCTGATAAATTCATACTTGGTATGCAGGTTCGTTTTGCGAACAAATTCCAGTGGCTTAGCACAAAAGGGATTTACAATTTGCAAGCCGTACCTGACCTCCGCCCTTGTAATCAGAGATCCAATGTTGCTGTTCGGTATCTCATGATTCACTAGCGAAGCCAATCGTCGCTTCAACTCCTTTAAATCGCCAATCATTAATGCGCATCTAGCCGCGTATTCCATGCTTTCGGAGTTATTTACGATTTCGAAATGATGCAGTGCAGCCTTGTACTCACCACTTTCAAAGTATGACATTGCAAGATTAAATCTAGCTTGCGCAAAACTTTCGTCTAACGCGAGTACCTTTTTAAAGCTCGATCTTGCTTGATCATATTTTCCATTCTCTTGAAGTGTGTTTCCTAGGTTGTAGATGGCTTCGGCATAGTTTGGCTCTAACTCTACTGCCTTGTTGTAGTATTCCTCAGCCTTATGCAAATCCCCCTTCTTCTTGAAAATAAATCCGAGGTTGTTATGAGCTTGAGCACTTTCAGGTGTTAGCCTCGCAACCGTTTTGAACGCCCCTAGAGCTTTATCCAAATTACCGTTGTGCTGATGTACCGCACCTAAGACTTCCCATCCGACCGAGGTTCGCGGGAAATATTTCACTATGTTTACCGCTAACTCACCTGCCCGCTGAATCTTTCCTGAGCGCAGATATCTCAGTAAAGCCTCAGTAATTTCTTCACTTGGACTTGTTTGACCCGACGAAGACGTTATTATCAGCCTTAATATGTGAGCATGATGCTCTTTGAGGCCAGATTTAATCGCTTTTGTAACTTCTTGAGCAGCCTCAATATTCTGATGCCCTTCTATCAGCGCTTTAATGTAAGTTACCCTAAAGGCAATCTCATTCGGCTTAGACGCGACGGCTACCTGAAGGCACTCTATAGCCCGCTCGACGTCGTTGCAGGCGAGATGGAATAGGCCGTAACGAAAATTAATTTCGGAATTTGTTGGCTGATTTAAGATAGCGGACTGGAACAGAGCATTAGCTTTCTGCAAATCGCCCTCTTCTTCTGCCAAAGACGCCTCTTTGAGAATCTCATCGGTTGTCATTTCCATCTAAACACTCCAAAGAATTCTAGTATCACGTATTAATTCCACTTGTTGGTTGCGTACCTTTGTCTGAGAAAGCATTCTTTGCTTCCTCACGGGCGTTTACAAGTAATGGAAAGGCGCGTACCAAAAAAGCAATAAGAGCCAACTCTCAGAACTCCAGACCTCCTGGATTGGATTGGACTTTTCATGAACTGAAAGCGAAGGATATCTCGGACTATGAAGGCGACAAATGAGTCTGCACTGGGCACAAATCAAGGCTGATGAAGGAGCGTTATAACAGGTCACCAGACAAGGTAAAGGTGATCGATTTCAGCTCAGTCAAATGATATTAGCATTATATTAGCATTTCCCCTAAAACCGCATGAGGAAAGCGTCGTAAGTTATTGAAAAGATTGGGGTGACTGATGGGGCTCGAACCCACGACAACCGGAGTCACAGTCCGGGGCTCTACCAACTGAGCTACAGTCACCATTGAAGGCTTGTCGGGCATTTGCCCAAAAATTTGGTCGGGGTAGAGAGATTTGAACTCCCGACATCTTGCTCCCAAAGCAAGCGCGCTACCAGACTGCGCTATACCCCGATAATTCCAAAATTTAGTCCATTTTAAGAAGGACGGCATAATACTCGCGCCATACCCACTCGTCAATTGGCCATGATAAATCTTGATTATACTACGCTTCGATGCGCCAGGTGCTAACCGCGGCGCCATCTTCTACCACAACTTTTAGCGCCGTCAGCTGATCTCTTATTTCGTCTGCCTTACCCCAATCTTTATCAGCGCGAGCCTGATCCCTTGCGGCGACCAGTCGATCNATTTCAGCCGAGTCAATCTCAGCACCCACTGATGCCTGCAGAAAAGCAGCAGGCTCAGCCTGTAAGATGCCCATACTGCCCCCCAGGCGCACCAGCAGNGCCCCCAGTTGATTCGCAAGATCGGGATCTGTTGCCTTGATCCTATTAATCTCGGAAACCATTTCNAACATAACGCTGAAGGCNNCTGGCGTATTGAAATCATCATCCATCGCCGCAACAAACGCCTTTTCAAAACGGCTATTGGTAAGCGACTTAGCGTTACGGATATCCATATCCTTGAGACAGTGATAGAAGCGCTCAAGGGCCTTGGCTGATTGTACGAGGCTCTGCTCTGAATAATTAATTGGGCTGCGATAATGACTGGAGATCAGAAGATTTCGAACTACCTCGGCCTTGTATTGCCGCAGCACTTCCCTGACGGTAAAAAAATTGCCCAGAGATTTGGACATCTTCTCATCATCGATGCGGAGTGGCCCGTTGTGCATCCACAGATTGGCAAAAGTCTCGCCGGTCGCTGCCTCTGTCTGTGCAATTTCGTTCTCGTGATGGGGGAACATTAAATCGGAGCCACCGCCGTGAATATCAAAGGTATTGCCCAGTGCACAGGTGGCCATCGCCGAGCATTCTATGTGCCAACCGGGACGGCCATAGCCCCACGGTGAATCCCAGCCTACCGCATCATCTGAGGCGGTTTTCCACAGAACGAAATCCCTGGGGTCTCGCTTTAGCTCACCAACTTCGATCCGGGCACCGTCTAGAAGTTCATCGAGCTTCTTCTTTGATAGCTTGCCATACTCTGGAAAGCGCGTTACCGCATAGTAGACGTCGCCATTTTCCGCACGGTAAGCGTGGTCTGTATCGATTAGGCGCTCGATCATCTTGATCATCTCTTCAATATGGGCAGTAGCTCGCGGCTCCTGATCAGGGCGCAGAATAGAAAGCGCAGCCTCATCTTCATGCATGGCGGCAATGTAGCGATCAGTTACATCGGTAAAGGCTTCATTATTTTCAATTGCGCGAGCGAGGATCTTGTCGTCAACATCCGTAATATTTCGAATATAGGTCACGTCATAACCGCGAAAGCGCAGATAGCGCACAACTACATCGAATGCCACCAGCATGCGAGCATGGCCAAGATGACAATAGTCATAGACCGTGATCCCACACACATATAGCTTCACCTTACCTGCTTCGAGGGGGCTGAGCTCTTCTTTTTGTTGCGTTAAAGTATTATAGATTTTTACCACTGCTTACTCACTCGCCTTTACTTGGCCCAGGAATCGCGCAACGTTATTGTCCGGTTAAACACCAGCTTGTCCGGGCTGGAATCTTGCTGATCCAGACAAAAATAACCTTCCCGTTCGAACTGAAATTGCTGTTGCGCTCCCGCAGCCGCACTTGGCTCTATCAGCCCACCTGTAATCTCTATCAGTGAGTCAGGGTTGAGACAGTCGCGGTAGTCTTCAATCTGTTTGGATTCAGGGTTTTCCACGGTAAAAAGGCGGTCATACAACCGAATTGAGACCGGTTTGCCTTCACTGGCTGATACCCAATGGATAACGCCCTTAACTTTTCTGCCTTCGGGTTTCTTGCCCAGAGTATCGAGATCCGCACTGCAATGCAGGGCGATTACATGGCCATCAGAATCTGTTTCCACTTTATTGCATTTGATGACAAAACATCCCCGTAGCCGGACTTCCCCGCCAGGTATCAGACGCTTAAAACCAGCCGGCGGGACAGACTCAAAATCTGCCCGGTCGATAACTATTTCCCTGGTGAAAGGCACGCTGCGACGGCCAAGTGACTCATCCTTTGGGTGCGATGCTATATCCAGTTGCTGCACCTCGCCCTCTGCGATGTTATCTATGACAACACGCAGCGGATTCATCACGCACATTACACGGGGCGCATGTTTATCCAGATCGTCACGAATCGCGTGCTCAAGCATACCAAGATCAACGACCCCCTCGCTTCGACTCACACCCACGCTCTCGCAAAAATTGCGAATCGATGCCGGGGTAAATCCCCGCCGCCGCATACCAGCAAGTGTGGGCATGCGCGGGTCATCCCAACCTGTTACCACGCCTTCTTCGACCATGGTCTTTAGATTACGCTTTCCCATCATGGTGTAATTCAGTTTGAGTTTGGCAAATTCGGTTTGTTCGGGCAGAACATACTTCTCTGGCAGGTTCGCTAGCACACTGGCTGCTCGAATCGCCTCTATCTCAAGGTTTTGCAAGATCCAATCATAGAGCGGGCGGTGGTCCTCAAATTCTAAAGTACATAGCGAATGGGTTATGCCTTCAATCGCNTCGGAAATACAATGGGTGTAATCNTAGGTCGGGTAAATACACCACTTNTCTCCTGTCTGGTGGTGNGTAACGTGCCGGATTCGATATAGCACGGGATCTCGCATGTTAATATTGGGAGACGCCATATCGATTTTTGCGCGCACTGAATACGCGCCGTCAGNAAACTCTCCCGCTCGCATACGCGCTAATAAATCGAGGTTGTCGTCAACAGATCGATCGCGATCCGGACTGTTTCGACCTGCTTCGGTCAANGTGCCCCTATGTTCTCGCGCTTCCTCCGCGCTCAGNCCGCAAACATATGCCTTNCTAGAATCGATGAGCTGAACCGCTAAATCGTAAAGCGTTTCAAAATAGTCGGAGGAATAACGGACTTCGCCATGCCAGCTAAAGCCGAGCCAATTGATATTGTCTTTGATGGAGTCGACAAACTCCTGGCTCTCCTTCGCTGGATTGGTGTCATCGAATCTAAGATTGCAGTATCCGTTGTTTTCTGCTGCCACAATGAAATTCAAGCAAATAGACTTGGCATGCCCAATGTGAAGATAGCCATTGGGCTCAGGTGGAAAACGGGTATGCACACGTCCGCCGTGTTTTCCGTTATCTAGGTCATTTGCTATGAGCGTGCGGATGAAATTAGATGGCGCTGCGGAGGCGGCATTGGATCCGCTGGTTTTGCTTGAGTCATTCATAAATTTAGAACACTGTTATTACTGAGTGCCGGGTTGAGCGGCTGNNTCGCTTCGGCTAGCNCCGATAGCGGCATATGAACCTCATTGGTAATGCTTGGTCCTGCGCGCAGCCGCATTAGAGCGCACATGGCTAAAACATTCGGCGCCGATACATTTTTTGTTGAGATTCACTTTACGGCTTACTCAGAGAATTCTTTCCAGCGCTTGTGGCTTTGAGGCAAGCCTTCTCGCCGCCGACTCATTGAGCCAGGCAACAGTTGGAGAGAACCTCTCGGGACTATCTAGAGCCATGCAAAAGCCGTATTATAACTCGGTCTGTTGTATTAAGTAATCCAAGCCAAGGAATGACTTTATGATCGTTTTGAACACCAACTGTGGGCCTATCTCTGTAGAACTGGACTTCGAAATAGCACCCAAGTCATCTGCCAACTTCATGCAATATGCTAAAGCAGGTTTCTATGACGGCACCATCTTCCACCGCGTTATCGATAACTTCATGATTCAGGGAGGGGGCTTTGAACCCGGAATGCAGCAGAAGGCCAACAACGATCCGATAGAGAATGAAGCAGATAACGGTTTAAGCAACCTGACCGGCACCCTGGCGATGGCGAGAACGTCAGACCCACATTCGGCGACCTCTCAATTTTTCATCAACGTCAGCGACAACCTCTTTCTGGATCATCGTGGAAAAAGCGCTCAGGCATGGGGCTACGCAGTTTTTGCCAAAGTAGTCGACGGCATGGACGTAGTAAACAAAATCAAGGGCTGCGACACCACCTCTCGAGCTGGACACCAGGACGTGCCAGTGGATGATGTCATCATTGAGTCGACCGAGATCAAAGAGCAGGATCAGTCGGACGCATGAGTCCCAGGCTGATTTAGAACTGTTCTTCATCGCCTCGCCGTCACGAGAGCCTTTGATTGAGCAAGCCAATTCTATTTATTTCCGATCTGCACTTACAGGATGATCGCCCTGACCTGACTCGCGCCCTACTGATGTTCCTGCAGGAGAATCAGGGTAAGTGCGAAGAATTATATATTCTCGGCGATCTATTTGAGGTCTGGCTCGGTGATGACAGGCTCACAGCTACCAGTGAGGCTGTCGCGAAAGCACTGCACGAGTTCGCTGAATGCGGCAGCGATGTCTATATTATGCACGGCAATCGGGATTTCCTGATGGGCACGGAATTCGCAGCGCGCTGCGGCGCCAGCTTGCTCGCCGAACCCTATCGCCTCCACAGCAAACTCGGTGATATCGTGCTGATGCACGGTGATGTATTGTGCACTGACGATACCGAATACCAGACTTTTCGCTCGATGGTGAGATCGGCGGAATGGCAGGCGGACTTCCTAGCTAGAAATCTCGATGAGCGTATTGCTTTTGCCCGCCAGGCTCGCCAACAGAGCAGCGTAGCGACTGCGCAAAAACAAGACGACATCATGGATGTGAACCAGGCTGCGGTGCTTGAATTCCTCAAGCGAGTTGACTGCCCACGCCTTTTGCATGGGCACACGCATCGGCCTGACGTCCACTCCATAGCCTTGCAAAGCAAAATTGGCGGTAGCAGTGAAGCGATCCGAATGGTACTCGGAGACTGGGGAATAAGAGGCTGGTTTGCGGAGTTAGACGGTGAGCACTGGCAGCTCAAACAATTTTCGATTTCTACCTGAGGCGCGTTAGCTCACGTCACGCTAGTTGGATTCAGGACTGCTCTGGCGTTTCTGCTCTGGACTTAACTGATAACGATCAAGGTGAGCGGAACTCAGTAGCAGCAATTCTTCCTCGACCTGTTCCACCAGCGCCTGCAATTCCAGATGGGCGTGGTCCGACACAATATAGACACCAAACTGGCTCAGATCACCGATTTGCTGATGATGTTTTTTAAGCAGGTTATGCAGCCAACAGTACGGAGATAAGGAGGGGTCAAACGGAATCGCATTCTGTTCCAGGCCCAGTTTGAGATTTGGCACCGAGAAAATGCGGAANCGACTGGAAAGCAGCTGGGTAGTAAATTTTTCAATACGTTTGAGAACAGCATGCTTGGCGTCTGAATCATAGGTGTTCCAGTTGATGACTTCGAAACCATAGCGCTTGCAGCCCCGGCACACGAGGTCACCGAATGAAGTCGTCGAGCAGATTCCAATACAGGGGGTTTTGATTTTCGTCATGTCGCCATCTCGATGGAGCAACCAGCTTTAATACAGTCGTTCCGGCCGGGGCAGACTTTAGCAAGATCTCCGAATTTGTAAACATCTCCCTAAACCTTCAGACCATTGCTGGAAAACTGCCGCCATATCTCAATTTGGGATAGACAAATCCCATAGAGATTATCTGGTTATGCTGGCTTGCGCGCCCCACCCCGCCTCCTGCAACTGGATTTTTTCTTTTATTTACAATAGAATACGCGCACGTTTTACAGGTTGCCATTGCATTATCGGCACAGTACTGTGCCCATTTCATTTCAGCATTGCGGATCGTCGACTTACAAGTTTTGTCCACGGAATTCTGCTGACAGGATTAAACCCCAAAAGGAATGAAACCGCAGCGCGCAACGCTTAACTTCACTCCACTTGCTAGTGATTCTCAGAGCACTGCACAGTCAGTCGCTGCTGTTTGTTAACCGATTCACTACAGCAACCGCATGAGGAACCTATCGTGCTAGAAGCCTACAGAAAACACGTTGCTGAACGCGCCGAATTGGGCGTCGTACCAAAGCCCCTTTCGGCAGACCAGGTTGCTGACCTGNTAGAACTGCTNAAGACACCGCNAGCCGGCGAAGAGGCATTCCTGGTTGACCTNATTTCAAATCGCGTACCTCCCGGCGTGGATGAGGCCGCCTATGTCAAAGCCGGCTTTTTGTCAGCCGTCGCCAAGGGCGAAGCTGAGTCCCCGCTGATTGACAAGAAATTTGCAGTCAAGCTGCTTGGCACAATGCTCGGTGGCTATAACATTACCACATTGATCGAGCTCCTAGACGACGGCGAGCTTGCCGAGTCTGCAGCTGATGAACTCTGCCATACGATGCTGATGTTCGATGCCTTTCATGACGTCGCCGAGAAAGCAGACGGCGGCAATGCTGCTGCCAAGCGCGTCATGCAATCCTGGGCCGATGCGGAATGGTTCACCTCAAAGAAAGAGATTCCTGAGCTTATGACTGTCGCCGTCTACAAGGTACCTGGCGAGACCAATACCGACGATCTCTCACCGGCGCAGGACGCCTGGTCACGCCCAGATATCCCTCTGCATGCCAAGGCCATGTACAAAAACCCGCGCGAAGGTGTGACCAACGCAAGAGATCAAATCAATGAACTAGAGAAGACCGGTTATCCAGTAGCCTTGGTCGGCGATGTCATGGGAACCGGCTCGTCGCGCAAATCAGCCACCAACTCGGTGCTGTGGTACATCGGCGATGATCTACCCTATATTCCCAACAAACGCAGCGGCGGCGTCTGTATTGCCGGCAAAATTGCGCCCATATTTTTTAACACCATGGAAGATGCTGGCGCTCTGCCCTTCGAATGTGACGTGGACAGTCTCAATACCGGCGACATCATTGATATTCGCGTTTACGACGGAAAAATAGTTCGTCACGGCACGGATGAAGTCATTTCAGAGTTTGAATTAAAGACCGAAGTGCTTTTGGACGAAGTCCGTGCCGGTGGCCGGATCCCGCTAATCATCGGACGNGGTCTTACGCAACGAGCGCGGGAACACATGGGACTGGANACCTCTACAATATTCCGTGCGCCGGTTATCGGCAAGGAATCGAATAAGGGTTACACCCTGGCGCAAAAAATGGTGGGACGCGCCTGTGGTGTTGATGGGGTAAGACCCGGAAGCTACTGTGAGCCCAAGATGACTACTGTAGGCAGCCAGGACACAACTGGCCCTATGACCCGTGACGAACTCAAGGACCTGGCATGTCTGGGATTCACTTCCGATCTCGTCATGCAATCGTTCTGCCACACCGCCGCCTATCCCAAACCTGTGGACATCGACACNCAACATACCCTGCCTGATTTTATCCAGACCCGCGGCGGCGTTTCCTTGCGGCCTGGTGACGGTATTATTCACTCCTGGCTGAATCGCATGCTGCTGCCCGATACCGTGGGCACGGGCGGCGACTCACATACCCGATTCCCAATAGGCATTTCATTTCCAGCCGGTTCCGGTCTGGTGGCTTTTGCAGCNGCCACAGGGGTTATGCCACTCGATATGCCTGAGTCTGTGCTGGTACGTTTCAAGGGCGAGATGCAGCCGGGTATCACCCTGCGAGACCTGGTTAACGCCATCCCTTATGCGGCACTTCAAAGCGGTGATCTCACCGTGGCGAAAAAAGGCAAAAAGAACATCTTCTCTGGCCGCATTCTTGAAATTGAAGGCTTGCCAGACCTCAAGGTCGAGCAGGCGTTTGAACTCTCCGATGCCTCCGCCGAGCGCTCCGCGGGCGGCTGCAGCATTCGCCTGAGTAAAGAGCCGATCATTGAGTACTTCAAGAGCAACATTACGCTGCTGCGCTGGATGATAGACAACGGCTATCAGGACGCCAGGACCCTGGAACGTCGCGCCCAGGCAATGGAAACTTGGCTGGCNGACCCTCAGCTCATGGAACCGGATGCTGACGCCGAATATCACAAGATCATAGAGATCGACCTCAACAAGATCACGGAACCACTATTAGCCTGCCCCAACGACCCAGATGATGTGAAGCCGCTGTCCAAGGTCCAGGGCACCAAGATCGATGAGGTGTTTATCGGATCCTGCATGCTAAATATCGGCAACTTCCGGGCAGCTGCTGAAGTCCTCAAGCAGGTCGACGGACTGCTGCCCACCAAGCTGTGGATAGCGCCGCCAACCAAGATGGATGAGCACCGGCTAACGGAAGAAGGTATTTACAATATTTTCGGTACTTCCGGTGCCCGTACCGAAATGCCGGGTTGCTCTCTATGCATGGGCAATCAGGCGCGGGTAGCNCCGAATTCAAAAGTGGTATCTACTTCCACNAGGAACTTCCCNAACCGTCTAGGCCAAGGGGCNGATGTGTTCTTGGCCTCAGCGGAGTTGGCAGCAGTCTGCTCGGCATTTGGGAAGATTCCAAGCATGGATGAGTATATGGTCTACATGCAGTCATTGGACACCATGAAAGGCGACATCTACCGCTACCTGAATTTCAATGAAATTGAGAGCTTTCAGGAAGCAGCTGATCGCGCCAAGACGATTCCAACGACGAATGTTCAGGAAGTTGCCTGATCTGAACGGGCAGAAAACTAGCGGCCGAACGTCAATCTAGATTTTAGGCCGCGGCCTCAGATAATTGCAGCAGGAAGATACNTTCTGCTGCGCCTATCGCAAACAACATCAAGCAACGTATCGGCCTGTCTACTATCCAGCAAGACAGGCCCATGCTGTAATTACTGCCCTATTCTTCACTTCTCGAGGCACAGCCAACCCCAAATAACAGTACAAGGTTTATTGGGGGTCAGCATGGCATTTCACTAACCAGTGATTTGCACCGTGCTTTTCTCGACAATCTCAAACACATCCTTGGACAGATCAGGCGCAGCCTTGATCCTGAGAAGCTGCGCCTGCATTAAGGCCTGGCGCTTGGAATCGAATTTCTTCCAGCGAGTCAGCGGCGTAAGGAGGCGCGAAGCCACCTGGGGGTTAAGCGCATCTAGCGCAATCACCTGGTCTGCCAGAAATTCGTATCCATCACCAGATTCGTTGTGGAAGCCGATAAAGTTTTGGGCACAAAATGCACCAATCAATGAACGAACCTTGTTTGGATTCTTAAACTCAAAGGCAGGATGATCCATGAGTGCTTTAACCCGGCTTAAGGAACCGGGCTTCTGNGCCATCGCCTGCACCCCAAACCATTGATCGACAACCAGCGGCTCTTGCTGCCAGCGCTGGTAAAAATCCCCCAGCGCCTGCCCAGCCAATTCTGAGACCTTCTCAGACTCGGCGTGCACCAGTAATCGCAGCGCCGCCAACTGATCGGTCATATTATTGGCCTCATAATATTGCTTATTCACGATGGTAGACCAATGCATCTCATCGCTCTGCATCAGGTAGTGCAAGCACAGATTGCGTAGCGCCCTGTTTGCAATAGACACCGCGTCTGCCCGGTACTGACCTGTCGCCGGGATCGACTCAAACAGATTCGCAAATTTTTCTTGCAGCGAACCTGCCAGGTGGGACACAACCGACTTGCGCCCTTCGCAGATCGCCTGCACATCGGCCATATCTGACTGCTCTATTAACGTGCCTAGCGTAGGCAGTGACAGTAGGTGGGCCAGCATAGCTCTATCCAAACCAGAATCCCTCAATGCGGAGTCCAAAATGCTCTCATAGGCGTCACGCAAGCGACCACATGTATCCGACAGGTCAGCGCCATTCTGGATGGACTCGATGACCTGTGTGGCCAGCACCTGCGCCGCGTTCCAGCGATTAAACCCGTCCTCATCGTTCGCAATCAGGAAAGACAAATCATCCTGCGAGTACCCGTAGTTCAAGCGCACAGGGGCAGAGAAGCCGCGCAACAAGGAAGGCACCGGCTTGGACTCTATACCTTTGAATTCGAACCTCTGGCTTGTCTCGGTTATATGCAGCACCTCATCAGTGTTGGTGCCGCTCAAGCCTTCACCCTTGAGATATATTGCCTCTCCATTTGAGCCCAGCAACCCTAGACGCANGGGGATATGAAACGGCTGNTTTTGGCTCTGCCCGGGGGTTGCCGGGCAGCCCTGAGTAACTTTCAGTCGATAAGTTTTGTCTTCAGCAGAATATTCACCCTTGATGTCCAGCACNGGCGTNCCGGCCTGGGAGTACCAGTGGCGGAATTGGGTCAAATCGACAGCATTGGCATNTTCTATTGCTTTGACAAAGTCTTCCGTCGTCACCGCCTGGCCGTCGTGACGCTCGAAATAGAGATCCGCGCCTTTCCGGAAGCCCTCCGAACCAACCAAAAGGCTGATCATTCTCACCACCTCAGCACCTTTCTCGTAAATCGTTACCGTATAAAAATTAGAGATNTCCATATAAGAGTCAGGTCGCACGGAATGCGCCATAGGGCCAGCNTCTTCCGCAAATTGAATGGTGCGAAGAAACGAAACGTCCTCTATTCGCTTAACTGTGCGCGACCCCATATCCGCAGAAAATTCAGAGTCTCTGAATACCGTAAAACCTTCTTTCAAGCTCAGCTGAAACCAGTCTCTGCAGGTGACGCGATTGCCCGACCAGTTGTGGAAATACTCGTGTGCAACAACCGCCTCCACACGCTGAAAGGCCTGNTCGGTTTGNGTGAGCGGATTCGCCAACACACAGGACGTGTTGAATATATTTAGCCCCTTGTTTTCCATTGCCCCCATATTGAAGTCATCGACGGCAACAATCATGAAGATATCCAGATCGTATTCGCGACCATAGACCTCTTCGTCCCAGCGCATTGAACGCTTAAGCGAATCCATGGCGTGGTCAATCTTGCCCAAGTCTTTCTCCTCAACAAAGATCTGAAGCTTGATTTNCCTACCNGTCATGGTGGTAAACGAGTCGTTCATATGCTNNAGGCTCCCAGCCACTAGGGCAAACAGGTAGCTCGGCTTCATGAAGGGGTCTTCCCAACTTACCCAATGACGCGAGGAGTCAGACTCCACTACCCCCTCTGCGATGCGATTGCCATTGGAAAGCATGACCGGATAGCGCTCGGCATCTGCAATGATAGTAGTAGTAAACCGGCTCATGACATCGGGGCGATCCAGATAGTAAGTGATGCGCCTGAAGCCTTCAGCCTCACACTGCGTACAGAACATCTTCTTGGACTTATACANTCCTTCCAGCGCAGTGTTGTTCTGCGGCTCAATCCGGGTACGGCAGTACAAGGTGAACGACTCGGGAGCGCGGCCGAGGATAACTCCAAGCGCAGGAATACTGAGCTGCTCATCGTCAAGCAGGTACTGCGTTTGCTCAAGAGATATCTCATCAAGCCTCAGCTCCTCCAGCTGCATGTTATTTCCGTGCAGCACTAACAGATCCGATCCGCTAAGGTTCTGCATCTCTAGCGTAGACTCAACAATGGCATAGTNCTCATACAGGTCGAAGCGCAGTTGGGTNGTCTGGATGGTGAAGNCTGGCGGCTGATAGTCTTTGAGATAAACCGTTCTGGCCTGGGCGTTTTTCATGAAGTTCCTCTATAGCTTGGGCATATTTAAGTCTTGGTGCCCGAATAACACGGTAGTAATGATTGGCGGATGGGCAATTGCTAGGCGCTTAATTCAACTTCATAGCCTGAGAAACGGCGCAGATTGATTACACCGCCATCCAGAATCAAATATTGACCTTTAATGCCGAGTAATTTGCCCGAGACTTCTGGGTCTTTATCAAAATTGAACGAACTGATTTTCTCTGGGTACTGGATAACTGGGTACTCGATAGTCACGGGTTCGATGCCGGAAAGCGTGCTTATTGCGAAGAACCCGAATTGATCTTCAAGCTCACTGATAGCCCCCTTGCATTCTGCCAACAGTCGGCCTCGCTCTGCCGCCATATCTAGCTCAACCGCGGTGCCCTTAAGCATATCGCGCCAGTTCGTCTTGTCTGCCACATGCTGTTTGAACATGACCTCAAGTACGCCCGACTGCAGCCTGCTGCGCACCCGCATTACCGCCAAGGCCTGCGTTGCACCCTGGTCTATCCAACGTGTGGGTACCTGTGTTGCGCGCGTGATCCCAACTTTGAGCCCAGAAGAGTTAGCCAAATAGACGATATGATCCTGCATGCAGTACTTCTCCCCCCAGGCCGGCTCTCGGCAGCTGCCCTGATCGAAATGACATCTTTCCGGGTGGATAATGCAGGAATCACACTGAGCCAGGCTCTGAAAGCAGGGATAGCAGTAGCCCTGATTAAAACTTTTGCTAGACTTACGGCCACAATGCACACAAAAAATATTACCACTGTAGCGTAGCGTAATGCCTTCCTCTAAAAGTGGGTTGAGTGGCACTTCTTTGTCGCCAAACCTTGCGCTATAACTCACTGGCTGCTCGAGACGAGTGCGCATCTTCCTAATGATGCCTTGGGCAATTATTTTCATTCCCCATCTCCAAAGCTAGAGCCGCGCACAGTGACCGCTCTCTCCTCTGCACCACCGCTACCGCATTCAGAGCTTAACGATGCGCCGACCCGGGCCTCAGTATCGACATTATGCGCTTCATATAAAATGATCAACTGCATGCATTGCTCAGCTTGTTGAGGGCTCAAGCGCTGCTCCTCAGACCAGCGACCTAATGCGACCACCTCTTTTAGTCGTTCATACACATCCAACGTGATTCGCGAAACCAGTTCATCGACAGAGCTAGGCGGGTTGTCAAGGAACCCACATAGTGTCTGCTCAAGTTCTTGCATCAGTTACTCTCTTATTTCAAAGAATGCCCCAGCATGTCCTGGCGCAAATAAAGTCGATAGTACGCGGCCGTAAACCCTCCCAGCAGGACACCCGCGACCAGTCCCCCGGCATGGGCCGCAGTCGCGATCAATGAAGAGGCCAATACTTCCATCAAAAACAAGGCTGCAATAAAGATGAAAAACATTTTATTGCTCAGCATGAGGCCCGCACGAGGGATGAAGTGATAAATCATCCAGGCATAGCCAACCAGACCGTAAACCACGCCGGACATACCGCCAAAATTATTAGATCCAAGGTACCAGTACTGCGCGGTGTTACCGACAAAAGAAGTCACCATCACCAGTAGCAGAAAAACCCACCATGACTGCAGCNTTTCNAGNTGCCNACCGAAATACCACAGCCAGAGCATATTGAAGATTAGGTGAAGNTCGCCAAAGTGCAGNAACATCGGNGTCAGGGTNCGAATCGCCTNAGCCACGGAGTCTATGGCNAAAANCAGNTNCAACAGACTATCTTCGGGNAACAANGGGTAGAACAGCACCCTGACGCTGTAAGTGTCATCACCTAATCNACTTAAGACNGCTACGGCTNCNCAGCNGNCTATNAAAGACCANGTTATNGGACAGCGCCTGAAACCAANCCATGNGGNGACTAACCAGCNCANCANGCCATATTGAATAGCGGANGTCTTGNGTGCGGNNCCCACGTTAGCGACGGNGATNTCNNCGNGNGCNGGAGCAGANTGCAACCAGTCANNCAGGCGCTGCTGNACGACATAGGCTTCGCNATNTGANCCGACCCAAATTGTTTGCTTGCCTGACTCTTCGACAATGCGGTGCTCAAGACCGGATTGGAAAAGCTGTTGGCTGAATTGGGCAAGATTAATCGCCACATCAACGCTGGCGGCTCTAATCATTCAGGTTCACCAACTTGCTGCCCCAGCCTAGCTTGCTGCGACAGGCTTGGTAAAAACTGTGGTTCAGCGGATGGATCAACTTTAGCGGTGAAGCGTTCTTGGTGACCAGAATTTCTTCGCCAGGCTGAGTGGTATAGCCCGCCTCACCGTCACAGCTAATCTGGGGGCTGAGTGAATCCCGGTTTCCGATTACAAGCCTGATCTCGCAATCACCATCCACCACTATAGGGCGGCTATTAAGTGAATGGGGATACATAGGAACCAGAACGATGGCATTAAGATCAGGATGCATGATCGGCCCACCTGCAGACAGTGCNTANGCAGTTGAGCCCGTNGGCGTCGCCACGATGAGACCNTCAGAAACCTGGGAATANACAAACCGGTCATTAACAAACAGCTCGAACTCTATCATCTGCGCGGCTTTACCGGGATGCAGAACCACATCGTTAAGCGCAGCGCCAATTCGCTCCTGACTACCGCTCTGGGCCAGCNTCACATCCAGCATGAAGCGGTTTTCGACGGTATATTTTCCGGCCAAAACGGCAGCTAGCTGCGCCTCTAGCTCTTCAGGTAAAACGTCGGTGAGAAAGCCTAATTTTCCGCGGTTTATCCCGATAACCGGCGCCTGATCTGGCACTATAAACTTGGCCATATTGAGCATGCTACCATCCCCGCCTACCACGATAACCAGATCGCAGTTGCTCGCCAGCTGCTCTCGCGAAAGTACTTCGCTGTCCGCTGCCTCCGCTAGGGCCGCGGTGGTTTCGTCCGTTACCACACAAACCGATTGCTCCGCCAGGAAGTCGAGCAAGCGCTGACAGGTTTCAGCGACGCCACTGTGGCCAGGCCGGCCCACAATGCCGATGCGATGGAATTGGCTCATAATAAGGCTGGAACAATGCTAAGTGAAAAAGGGGTTAGTCGACCAGGGAGTATACCATGGCCAGCACCGCTGTAATCTTGTTACCAGCGCTGGATTAGCAGTTACTAGCCCGGGGCCAGCAGAGTAAAACCCTCGTAAAAGCGACGACTTGGCTAAAGCACGACCCGAAGTGGCATGGGAGAGGCAGTGTAGATCAGCACCCCGGATCCCGGTATCTGATAGGCAACATAAACCACCAGGTCCAGACCCGCTAGAGCACTACTGAATTGATAATTATGCAGAAATAACAAATTCTCCTCGGCATTCAAGATGCGAGGCTGAGCCAGAGGGAACATGGTTTCGGGCTGACCATCCCAACGCTCCAATTCGGCATTGCTGTTTAACTGGTAAAGGTCGGCTTCCCCTTTCAGGCCCACCAGCACATGCAGGGTCCCGACTTTGCCAACATGTTTCGGGTCCAGAAGAATATTTGCCGATATACTCACCCTATCACTAGGCGTAAAGACTTCGCTAAAACTCAGCCCCTCATCTTTGCTTGCGGCAACTGCAATAGCGGCTGCGGTCGACTCACCGCTAGTGCTGGCGACTTGCCGTCGCGGAAGATCTGGCACAGTCGATGGCGTAAAATTAGCTATCTGGTGACGCACCAGATTTAAGGATTGCACTGCATCTGACCCGAGTGTCGCCTCGCTTTGCAAGCCGCAGGGAGCCCCTGCACAGGAGCGCTCTGGATCAGAAAATCTGGCAATATGGTTGTCCGTATGAAACGCCGCAGGCGTCGCCATGACCGTTACAAATTGTGCTTCTACACCATAGCCAGTAGAAAAGTTGTAAGTTCCACCTGCCCCCTCTTCGAGATGGGAATGGGTCAAGCCCATGTTATGACCGAGCTCATGCGCCACCACCAGCTCAACCGGGCAATCCACGGCTATGACCGAATAGCCAAGAGCACGTTCAATCGCCGGACTGAAGTAGCCATTGGTTTTGAAACCACCTACAGGTGCAAGTCCGCAGCGAGAGCCAACCGGCTCCAGAGTACTGAACAAAATAACCAGGTCGGCACCAAACCGCGACCTCAAAGCTTCAACACCAGCATATTCGGGCGCAGCGCCAGCCATCAGCTGAGTCAGCGCGGTATCCATATCGGCAGATTCATTCGTAGCGACCCCTGTCAGGTGAACCGGTCGCAGTCTGATCCCGACCTTACTCTCTCGGTAAATTTGATTGGCCACCCCGAAAAGCTGATTTATACGCGTCTCTACAGCACCAGGATAAGCCGCAATCGCGCTGGGCGTATAGAGCGACAGCACATCGATCACAGCCTCGCTGTAATCGACCGAACTGCTATCCCGTGGATCCGTAGCCAGCAGGCTTTCATTAAAATCACTGATGCCGTCCTGATCACTATCTGTGCGAATGTCTTTCACAACATTGATTATAAGATCATGTCGCAAGTCACCAACAACAATCGAACTCGCCAGATAACTCACCCCTGCCTCAGCAATACTGATACTGAAGCCAAGCTGTCGGGTTTCACTGGGGGCCAGATTCCCGATCGTGCAATGCAGCACTTTCTGCAAGGACAGGCTTAGTTGCTCGCTGCAGCCAGGACTTGCGGCCGCCAGTGCACTGTCTTCGAGTACAAAGAACACTTCCAGCACAAGATTTTCATGTGCTTCACTGCTGATATTTTTTAGGGTAATTACTGCATCAGCCGTACCGCCAGCGATAACAGGATCTGGTTCGAAGGACTGGCTAATCTGCAGCTTGCTGGCCGAGAAGTTGGGCAACGAGGCGTTTTGCGGTTCGCGGGCGGTGAGCGCGCCATCTCCCCCGCCAACCTTGAGCGCCTGAACCGGCACGGCCAACGAGCGCAGTGGCGGTGGAACCAGCGCCGAGGGAGGGATGAAGTAATCATTATTCAGTTCTGCAGCTGGCAAGCCAGCAGGAAGATAGGCCCACCCCTGATATACCTCTGCGTCTCTGAGCGCGTCTACTTGCCAGACCAGGGTGTCGGCAGACAGATAGCCAAACAGTCGCGCTGCACCCACCGTCAGGGTCATGCTGTAGTTTTTCGCTCCTGCCTGCGCACCGGCGCTAATGTGTTTGTCGCCATTTAGATAGTGGCCAACATCAGTCACAGTAAATTCAACAAACCGATTTGCAGCTATTTCAACGTCGAATACCGACCGTGGCTCGAGGCGTGCAATCTGCACCGCATCAATCCGGACACCCTTAGTCTCAATCGCTTCGACAGGCAGGTCGGGCCCATTCGCCGCGGGCATTATTTCAAGCAAGACCCCGGCAAAGCCAGATTGAGCCATGAGCAGGGTCCAGCCTGACAGCAAGCCGATAGCAAGAAGTCTGGCAAAAACCAGAGTCGCAGGGGAAAGCTGTGGTTTCAGAACGGTCATCAAGATCTACTCACCAAAATCCAGTCTAAATTTGCGGTCGCAATAACGCTTCAGTGCCTTTTCTACTGCACAGCACTCAAGTATTGTAGGATTCTGTGGGAATTTTTACCAATGCTGGGTCTATGCCAGAAGCCTNGTAGGCAAATCCAAGCCTGTGACTATCGCGTCAAGCCCCCAGCAACAGGAATATACCCGCCCGTATGGAGGGCAATGATGTCTGTGCCCGGCGCAATCCGACCTGACCTGATGTCCTGATCCAGACGCCAGAAAAGCTTTCCTGTATACACAGGCTCCAGAGGAATCCCGTGCGCCTCGCTGAAAACGGACATGAATCGCTTCAGAACGGGGTTTGAACGGGCATAGCCTCCAAAATGACTGTCATCGTCGATGCGCCAGGAGGGCTCAGTGGTCAGCTTGCCAGCATCAAGCCAGTGCGAGACATTCCCAGATAAATAGCCCGGCGCCTTAAGCACCGAGACGCCTAGGATCTCGAGGCGATTCGCGACATTGGCCGAGAATCCCTGAATCACTCCCGCCATAGTTGCGCCAGTACCGCATGCCATGGCAAGCAAGCGTTGACGAGCGCCAAGCTCCCAGCAAACCAGGCTGGCAATTTCCCTGCAACCCTTTACCCCGAGGGTATTACTGCCGCCTTCAGGAATCAAATAGCAGTCTCCCCAGCGCGATCTAAGCGCCTCATGAAATTCAGGGCTGTCCTTTTGGCGGTATTGCGAACGGCTGATCCCCTGCAGCTTCATACCCCGATCAGCCGCGAACTGCAGCACCGGATTGAGTGGCTGCACCAGTTCACCGCGCACCACACCGATCGTCTCCAGCCCGCACTGCTGCCCCGCTGCCGCTACGGCCATAAGATGGTTGGAATAGGCGCCGCCAAAGCTCAAGAGTCGGGAAAACCCCTGCTCCTGGCTGGTTAGCAGGTTGTACTTAAGTTTGAACCACTTGTTGCCAAACACCAGTGGATTAATCTCATCCAAACGTAACACCGAAAGACGAACATCCCGCTGGTCGAGGTAGGATGCGGTGAGTCGCTGCAACCTGGGCGGATCTATCTCCAGCGGCATGGACATCTTTTAGAAAGCAGATCTATTGAAGGGGGTTTGGAGGATACAAGCAGAGACGAACAGAAGCGTAATCAGGCAACGGGGATGAAAATGGCGGACCGGACGGGACTCGAACCCGCGACCTCCGGCGTGACAGGCCGGCATTCTAACCAGCTGAACTACCGGTCCGCGACAAACGCCAAACGCTCTGNCGGTAAATGGTGGGTGGTGCAGGGATCGAACCTGCGACCCTCGCCTTGTAAGGGCGATGCTCTCCCAGCTGAGCTAACCACCCGTCACAGGAGACAGCGCATTTTACCGACTTAAGTTCCCATGTCAATAAAACTGCGGACTGCAATTTAGCTGACTTTTACTTGCTGGTGTGGGTATAGGCACCATCCCAATCTGCGGGCAAATCTGCGGTTCTTAAGGTTTCTATCTGCTCCAGATAAACCTGGTAAAGCTTGCACTCGGGTTCCCCTGCCAGCAGTGTCTCAAACTGGAGTTGGGCATTGTCCCTGTGTTTCTTAGTCAGCTGACCTATCTTGATCCGGTTCCAAGGGTATTGCTTTTCTGCCTGCAGGGAGCGTTCGTCTAGATCCACGATAACGATCTTATTCTCTTAAGGTTTTTAAGCCTTTGGCCTTACACGCAGACACTGGTCGTAAACCAGGTACTCAAGGCGTGTCAAAAAATTGTTGAGCAGCGGCGGCGCACTCAGCTGCAAGAACAAAACCAGCATTGTAGCCAGTAAATCCAGATAGATAGGGAAACTTTTGTCTTCAAAAAGAAAACGTGAAAATAGTTTAAGACGCATCTTTATTGACATAAATGGTAGGTGACAGCAGCCCGCCGATTAGGTTAATTATCACACACTGATTACATGCCATAGTCCCTGTACTTAAAATGAACGGACTTGTAACATTGNCCGCCTTTCACCTACAGGCCCGATAATCA
Organism: Gammaproteobacteria bacterium; assembly: GCA_002684935.1. GTDB lineage: Bacteria > Pseudomonadota > Gammaproteobacteria > Pseudomonadales > Pseudohongiellaceae > UBA9145. The sequence continues at coordinate 43,252 of NYWC01000013.1, read as the reverse complement.
ANCAGATTCATGGAGATATTTAAGGAATTCAACTTTGAGGCGGCCCATAGACTGCCTAATGTGCCTACTGGGCACAAATGCTCGCGGCTGCATGGGCATTCTTTTGCGGTGCGAATTTTCGTGTCGGGTGAAGTCGGCACAGATACCGGGTGGGTCATGGATTTTTCCGACATCAGCGCCGCTTTCAAGCCGATTCGGAAACAGCTTGATCATTACTATCTGAACGACATTGAAGGCCTCGAAAATCCCACTAGCGAAAACATCGCTCGCTGGATCTGGCAGCGGCTACAGCCCGGTTTGCTTCAGCTTTCTGCAGTAGAGATCCGGGAGACCTGTACCTCGGGCTGCATCTATCGGGGCGACTAGCTGCTTAAGGCTTTAACCAACTTGCCGGCTCAATTTGTTCGTCGGCGAGATTGGCCTTGTCTGGCGTTATCCCGCGCGCGATAAGCTGCTTGCCCGCCATAAATTCCTTCGGTCGCGCCACACTATCAACGGCTACTAATTCGCCCGCTCGCAGGTAAAACACGCAAAACCCTTCGTTTTCTGAATTCCTCGGGTCGCCCCGCGTTACTGTGCTGTCATAGTTGCTGCTGAGTCCCGCCATTTGCAGTTTGATGTCGTACTGGTCAGACCAGAACCAGGGCGCCGCATCATAAATACTCGCCTTGCCCACCATATTGGCTGCCACTACCCTTGCCTGATCATTTGCGTTTTGAACAGATTCGAGACGAACATTGCCTTTGGCAAATCGATTGGGATGACGGGTGCAGTCTCCGGCCGCAAAAATATGCGGCACGCTGGTACAGCCCTTTTCGTCGACAACGATTCCGTCATCCAGGTTAACACCTGCGGTCTCAGCCAGCGTCGTATTGGGATCTACCCCAATTCCCACCAGCACGAAGTCGGCCAGATATTCTGTGTTGCCATTGCAAACAACCTGCAGCTTGCCTTCATGATCCTGTATCCCATTAACCTGCGTTGACGTCTTAATGGAAACACCATGCATCATATGCAGCGAAGTCAAGTAGTCAGACAATACCTCACTGGTGACTCGGGCCAGTACCCGAGGCGCNATTTCAAGCACGGTCANCTCAAGCTCCATTTTGCGTAACACCGCGGCTGCCTCNAGTCCGATATAGCCCCCGCCGATAATCACGGCGTGTTTTCCAGGTTTAGCCAACGCCTGCAGTTGCGCCACNTCTGCCGCCGNGCGCAGATAAAGGANTCGCTCTGAATCTAAGGCCNNTGGGAGCTGACGCACTTTNGCNCCNGTGCACAAAGCNAGGTTTTCATACTGCAGCGCGCGGCCATCGTGCANATGCAGAGANCGCTGCTCCTTATCAATCTTTAATGCGGTGNTNCCAAGCAGGAGNTCNATATCGTTGTCNGCATAAANTTTTTCCGGTCNNANNCGTATCGCATCNANCTCTTTTTNCCCGCTNANCAATTCCTTGGATAGAGGCGGNCNGTGGTAGGGCAATTCTTTTTCTGCACCCACCAGCTGNATTNGCCCTTCCCAACCCTCTCGCCGCAACTGCAGCGCCAATGANACACCTGCGTGACTCGCCCCAACAATAACTTGTGCACGATCTGTCATAGTAAAAACCTAAGCTGAAACCTGCATGGGCAACTGCCAGTCAATTGCCCGTTTACCTTTTGACTCTAGGTATGAATTCGCCCTGGAAAAATGATGATTACCGAAAAACCCTCGACTGGCAGACAAAGGAGAAGGATGAGGTGACTGCAGCACCAGATGGCGATCGCGATCAACAATCGCACCCTTCTTCTGCGCATAACTACCCCAGAGCATAAATATCAGCCCTTCCCGCTCTTTGTTCAGCAGTCCCACTATAGCGTCTGTAAAACGCTCCCAACCTTTGCCCTGGTGAGACGCGGCCTGACCCGCCTGAACCGTCAGCACCGCATTTAACAACAATACACCCTGCTGCGCCCAATCCTGCAAGCAGCCATGGGAGGGTACTTCAAAATCGACATCGGCCTGCAATTCTTTGTAGATGTTTTTGAGTGACGGCGGCACCTGCACACCCGGTTTAACAGAAAAACAAAGGCCGTGGGCTTGCCTTGGACCATGGTAGGGGTCCTGCCCTAGTATCACCACCTTGACCGCATCAAAGTCAGTTGCATTCAGGGCCGAAAAAATTTCGTCCCCGGGTGGAAAGATGTGCTTACCAAGCGCCTTCTCTGCAAGCAAGAACTGCCGCAGTGCCTGCATATAGTCCGCCTGAAACTGATCGTCCAACTTTTGGCGCCAGGACGCGTTCAGCTTAATTGCCCGATTCTCGGATGCCGCCTCAGTGGTTGTCATGCTGCGGGCGCATATGGGGAAACAACAGGACATCCTTTATTGAAGGCGAATCGGTAAACAACATTACCAGTCTGTCTATCCCGATTCCCTCGCCAGCCGTTGGCGGCATGCCGAATTCAAGGGCCGTGACGTAATCATCATCATAGTGCATCGCCTCTTTGTCACCTGCATCTTTCTGAGCCACCTGCGCTTTGAAGCGCTCTGCCTGGTCCTCTGGATCATTCAGCTCAGAGAAACCATTGGCTAACTCTCTGCCTCCAATGATCAGCTCAAACCTGTCAGTAACATCAGGGTTTTTTTCATTGCGTCGCGCCAGTGGCGACACTTCGGTCGGGTATTGGGTGATGAAGGTTGGCTGCGTCAGCGTCTCCTCGACACGCTGCTCGAAGATCTCCATGAGAATTTTGCCTTTCGGCCAGCTCTTATCAAAAACCACACCGAGCCTGTCTGCCGCGGCAGTGACTTGATCTAGCTCATCAAGCTTCACCGCATCGTCGAGCTTGCAGGTTTCGCGAACCGCTGCTTCCACTGTCAAACGCGCGAAGGGTTGCGCAAAGTTGTATTCCACACCCTGGTAAACCACTGTGGCGGTCCCCAGCACTTCCTCCGTGATGCGCCGAAATAAATCTTCGGTAAGATCCATTAAGTCTTCGTAGCGCGCATAGGCCCAATAGAATTCCAGCATCGTGAATTCTGGATTATGCCGGGTCGAGAGCCCCTCATTGCGGAAGTTGCGATTAAGCTCGAACACTTTTTCGAAACCACCAACGGTCAAACGCTTGAGGAACAGTTCAGGCGCGACCCTGAGATACATATCCTGATCCAGGGCGTTATGATGTGTGATGAACGGCCGCGCGGTAGCACCGCCCGGAATAACCTGCATCATTGGGGTTTCAACTTCCATGAAACCCTGCTCATGAAAATATTCCCTGATGAATCTTACGATTTGTGATCGCAGCGCAAAAACTCTGCGGGACTCATCGTTCGCGATCAAATCCACATAGCGCTGACGGTATCGAGTCTCTGTGTCGCTCAGCCCCTTGTACTTGTCTGGCAACGGTCTTAACGCCTTAGTCAGCAAACGAAATTCGGCAACACGGACGGTGAGCTCACCCTTCTGGGTCTTAAAGACCTCACCCTCAGCCCCAATAATGTCGCCGTGATCAAGGCTCTTTAACTCCGCTGCCATGGCTTCATCGAAGCTCTTGTTGTTCATATACAACTGCATCTGACCGTATCCATCCTGAATCACGACAAATGGCCCGCGCATGCGAATGATGCGGCCAGCGACGACTGCCGGGGGCGCCAGCTGCTTGAGCTCATCAGCATCCTTGCCGTCGAACTCTTCGATCAATTCTGCCGAACGATGCTTGCGCTCAAAGTCATTGGGGAACGCTTCTCGCTGCTGACGCAGCTGCTGCAGTTTTTCCCTGCGCTGAGCGATAAGCTTATTCTCATCATCTGCAGTGGGATTTGATTCGTTGTTGTCAGCCATATTAATGTCCGGTTGGCGTTTACAGTCCCATCTTGAGACTAGCTTCAATAAATTTATCTAGGTCACCATCCAATACCGATCCGGTATTAGTGACTTCCACATTTGTGCGCAGATCCTTGATTCGAGAAGCGTCAAGGACATAAGAGCGTATCTGGCTACCCCAGCCAATGTCTGCTTTTGACTCTTCGATAGACTGCATCTCTTCTTTGCGCTTCAGTTCTTCAAGCTCATAAAGTTTTGCTTTCAGTTGCTTGATCGCCATGTCCTTGTTCTTGTGCTGTGACCGCTGGCTCTGACACTGCACAACGATACCGCTGGGCTCATGGGTGAGGCGTACCGCCGAGTCAGTCTTGTTGACGTGTTGTCCACCCGCCCCGCTAGAGCGGTAGGTGTCGATTCGCACATCACTCATATCAAGATCTACTTCGATATCATCGGCAATTTCCGGTGAGAGGAAAACTGAGGCGAAAGAAGTATGGCGGCGATTCCCTGAATCAAACGGCGATTTTCTGACTAGGCGATGTACGCCCGTTTCGGTACGTAACCAGCCGAAAGCAAAATCTCCCTGGATATGCAGTGTGGCACTCTTGATTCCAGCCACGTCGCCGCCCGAGACTTCGAAAAGCTCCGCTTTAAACCCTTTCGCCTCACTCCAGCGCAGATACATGCGGAGCAGCATTTCCGCCCAGTCCTGGGCTTCAGTTCCTCCAGAGCCAGCCTGGACATCCAGGTAAGCATTAGAGCTGTCCATGGAGCCTGAGAACATGCGCCTGAATTCCAATGCCTGCAGGCTCTCCTGCAACTTTTCGAGATCAGAGTCAACTTCCTGTAGTAACTCCTCATCCGACTCTTCCTGGGCAAGCGCGAACAGTTCTTCCGTGTCAGAGATTCCGGTGTGGAGCTTGTCCACCGTGTGTACAACAGCCTCTAATTCTGATCGCTCCTTGCCGAGAGCCTGCGCGTATTCGGGTCGCTCCCAGACCGATGACTCACCTAACTCTAATTCCACTTCCGCCAGGCGGTCTTTCTTCACCTCGTAGTCAAAGATACCCCCTGAGGCTGTCAGTGCGTTCTGAAATGTCCTTTAGAGTGGTTAATTGGCTGTTAATCTCCAACCTGATACTCCCTGTCCCGTCGAGAAAACGCGCATTTTACCTGAATCTCCGGTCGAAATCAGCGACCCAAGCAGAGAGCGGGTGATGTCTGACAAACGCAATCGGAATAAATTCCGCAAGCGGCCAGCGCAAATTCTTGCGACAATTCAACTCCTGCAGTTTTAGCCACCGCGTCACAGGAAACCCCACTCTAGCAATGCCTACTCCTCCCAACAAACTGGCTGCCAGCTTCATGACCGAGCCACCAATGCTGAACATTATTGAGCCAGGCAAGCCAAGATCAGAGCGCTTTGATGATATCTACAGCAGCAGCGACAACCCCATGGGAGAAACTGAACATGTATTTATTGACGGCAATCGTCTGCGGCAAAGATGGCAGGTTTCCCCAGACCATCCCCGCCAATTTCTAATCGCAGAGTTGGGCTTTGGCACGGGTCTTAACTTTCTGCTGACTGCCCGCTGTTGGCAGCAACTTGAACATCGCCACCCCGATTGGAGACACTTACATTATGTCGGTTACGAGCGCTTCCCGATCGATAAATCTGCACTCGAGGAAATCCACAGCGCCTGGCGAACCAGCCGCAGCAGCAACTGCGCAGACTTTGATTCTCTTTCAGAGCAACTGCAAGCAAATTGGCGTTTCCTGCTGCAGGGTATCCATCGTATTCGANTGACTCAGGACATTACGCTGGATCTGATCATCGGCGATGCTGCNCAATACATGGCACTAAGNCCNCCTAATTCCCCAGCCATCGACGCCTGGTATCTGGACGGTTTCAATCCGCGCGTTAATCCTGAACTGTGGCAAGAGGCCCTGCTTAAGCAACTGGCAAAACACAGCGATAAGCATACTAGCCTGGCCACCTATAGCAGCGCGGGCCGGGTGCGCAGAGGACTGCAAGCTGCTGGCTTCGACGTGAGTCGGAGCGAGGGATGGCAACATAAACGCCATATGATCACTGCCACCTATCCGGAAAGCCTCAAGCGCAGACAGCGACAGCGAGAAAAACAGTCTGCAATGGTAGTAGGTGCCGGTCTGGCTGGCTGCTTCACCGCAAATGCACTCAGCGCCAGAGGATCTCGCGTCACCCTGATTGATGGCGGCGTGGATTTCGGTACAGGCGCCAGCGGCATCCCGCAACTTTCCCTGCGTTTACGTTTATTCAATGAAGCCAACTCCGTGGCGCAGTTTTACCTACAATCCTATCTTTTCACCCTACGCTGGCTAATCCAGCTTCAGCAAGACACGAATTTCGATTGGCACGCCTGCGGCATCAGGCAACTAAGTAGCGCGATGAATCGGCGTAAACCGCTTAACTTTGAAAAGCTGGCACACATCTACGGCGACGAAATTTTTTCACTTGAACAGGAACACAGCATCTGGTTTCGCCACGGCGGCTGGGTAAACCCGATGCAGTTATGTCAGGCCCTAACCGCCAGTGCCGGTATAGCGCCAAAATTCAATTCACACATACAGCGAATTGAGTACGACGGCTCTAACTGGCGCTGCCTAGATCATAATGACAAACAGCTGGGCATTGCCGAGAACCTGGTATTAGCCAGCCCTCCACTTGTTGACCAACTATCCCTGGTAAATGCCGCCAAGCTGGAGTTCACCGTTGGCACAAGCTCCCGCATCACCACGATTTCAGGCGTTAAACCGAACAGCCATGTAGAGTCTGGATTACGCTCAATTTTTCCAGAACAAAATCAAACACAGCTGATATCCGCCACTTATGCTCGCTCGCGCCTGAATCACGCATCAGTGACTAAAGCCAGTGCTGAAAACATCACAGCGCTACGCACCATGCTAAATCTGTCGGTAAACTCACCGATCGAATGCCTGAAAAACTTTGAGCGGGAGCGAGCCAACCCAGCCGATCGTCTGCCAATAATCGGTAGGCTGACAGAGGCAGCGGTACCCGAAGCGTTCCGGCGCGGCTGCGAATACCTTTATATTAATACAGGCCATGGTTCCAGCGGGCTTGCCACCTGCCCCTTGGCGGGCGAAATAGTTGCTGCCCAAATTACTGGGAACGATCTGCCTGCAACAAGCAATCAGTTAGATTTACTATCGCCTGCCAGGTTTTGGAAAAGGCAGCGCAGGAGTTATAAGAATTAAACAGCCAGATGCATTAAAAGAATGGGGAGCGCAAAAAACTAGCGCGAATAAAAAGCTGTGATCACCTTACTCAAAAGATAGGCATCTTTAGCACCCGCTAGCTCGCGAATGGAGTGCATAGCAAAGGTCGCTACGCCTATATCGATCGCATTGATACCCGTCTCTGTCGCAGTGATCGGTCCGATGGTGCTACCACAGGCCATATCGTTACGCATCACAAAAGACTGATAGGAAACCTCGGCTTTTTCACAGATAGACTTGAACAAAGCCACCGATTCACTGTTGCTGGCGTAGCGCTGATTGGCATTCAGTTTTATGACAGGCCCGGCGTTGAGTAGCGGGCGATGTGCGTCATCATGCTTGGTCAGGTAGTTTGGATGCACACCGTGGGCATTGTCTATTGAAATCAGGGTTGAGTTACTCACGATCCGCTGCAGCAAGTCCGGCTCATCGCCGCAATGCTGACTCATCCGCTGCAACACAGCCTTGAGAAACGGGCCCTGAGCACCTGAGCTGGAGCCACTGCCGACCTCTTCATGGTCATTACAGACCAGCAGAGAAGCGTGTTTTCCTTTGGCAGCTATCAATGATCTACACGCCAGAAAACAGCTTAGCAAGTTGTCCAGACGGGCGGATGCGATAAATTCCTCTCCAAGTCCAACCAGCGCCGGCGCCNGCGNGTCATAGAGAAAGAGCTCATGTGCCAGTATTTTTTGCGCGTTGCGGTGCGCTGCCTGCTTCTTCACTTGCTTCAGTAATAGGCTGTCAAAACTGAACTTTTCCTTCTCGCCGAGCTGGCTCAGAATCGGCACTAATTCCTGCTGGGGGTTTATGCTCCGATTTTCGTGTACCCCGCGAAAGAGATGGATCGCCAGGCTGGGAATGATCGCAACTGGATCACGCATATCTATCAAACAGGCACGCAGGTCACCCTGTTTGGTTTGGTAGTTAACCCGGCCCGCCAGGGAAAGGTCTCGATCGAACCAGGGTGCAAACAACACGCCACCGTAGACTTCAACACCAAGTTGCAGGTAACCCTGGTGGCGAATCTCGGGGTGAGGCTTTACTTTTAGGCAGGGTGAATCAGTGTGTGCGCCGGTCAGACGAATGCCATGCTCAAGCATTGAATTGGCGTTATGCCTAAAGGCGATGATTGAAGAATCGTTTCGGGTAACGTAATAACCCTGGCTGGATTCCAGCTGCCAGCTCTTACCTTCATAAAGCCGTGTGAACCCTGCCGCTTCGAGCATTCGGGAGAGGCTCGCCACGGCATGAAATGCCGTAGGCGAGTTATTCAGAAAATCCAGCAGATCGCTGTTAAAACGTTTCTGACTCATAGTGTCAGTCTGGACTCAATGCTTGCCTAGCGAATTTCCAATAATTCAACATCAAATATCAGAGCAGAATTAGGCGGGATAGCTGGTGTCGGCGATGCTTCGCCGTAGGCCAGATTAGGTGGGATAAAAAGGCGCCACTTGTCCCCAACCCTCATCAACTGCAGCGCTTCTGTCCATCCAGCAATAACCTGGGACACGCCAAATGTCGCAGGTTGACCACGCTCGACGGAACTGTCGAACACGGAGCCATCCGTCAAAGTACCGTGGTAATGCGCCAGCACGGAATCGGTTGTAGTCGGAGACGCAGCGCCAGCATCGCCTGATTCAAGCACCGTATACTGTAAACCAGAAGCCAGAGTTACCACACCGTCCTGCCGCCCATTCTCAGCCAGAAATGCTGCGCTTGCTTCGAGATTACCGGCAACCGCCGCTTCTGCTGACGCCTGCTGCTCCGCAACAAAGGATTGGATGGCGGCCATCATTGCGGCCTCATCCATTCTCACTTCGTTGGCCAGGGCATCGCTGAAACCAGCCATGAAGGCATCCATTTCAACATCTGCCGTGATGCCTTGCTGCACCAGATTCGTCCCGATGTTTACGCCGATGGAGTAGCCCACCTGATTGTCTGTATTCTCCAGATCTATGCCTGACTGCGCCGATACGGAGAGCATCGTACCCAGCGCAGTTACCGCGAGTAAGAGCCTTACAAACACAGAATATGTTTTCATACCAATTTCCTTAAATTCATTGGACAATTACTCGCAGCCAGTCAATTTACCCGTCTGAAGTAGTGAGATGCGCATACTAACCGGGACGCAGATGAATTTCCACACAGCCACCCCCCATCACCTCCCGGGGCCTGGGCCCAAGGCAAGCTGTGTTTATAGAGCTCTTATATTCTTGCTGCTGGGCAGTGTATTTACAGCCTGCTCGCAGCCCATGGCTGTGTCGGTAAATAACCGCGCGGTTTACGATCCCGGCGGACGTTTATTGGGGAGCGAGGTGCTGGATGCTGACTTGCAGGGCTGCATAAATCTGGCATTGCGGCAGCAGAATCTGGATAGCCCTGCGCAGCTCAGTGTCTTGTCATGCGCCAATTCTGAAATCAGGGAGCTTGATAACATCGGACAACTTATACAGCTTCGCTTTTTGGATCTGGGTAATAATTTGATTACAAATATTACGCCGCTTGAAAACCTGCGGCAGTTGAGCGGGCTTAATCTTGCCGGCAATCAGGTCAATGACATCAGCCCCTTATTAAATATCCCCAGCCTCACCTCAGTGAAACTCGATGGCAACCTTACAGTCCCCTGTGATCAACTGGTAAGCCTGCGACAGCAGTTGGGGGACAAATTGTCCGAACCAGCAGTCTGCAGTGACTAAGCACGCGCCTCGCTAAGAGACTAAAGGCAAGCCGCTGTGAAAACGGAATTGGGGGTCTGGTCGCAACACTAATTCACACTCGACATCGCCGAAGAAGCCTATGCGGTCCTGCACTAGTGGGTGCTGAGTAGATTTCGCAAGATCAAGATAGTCCTGAAAATGCCGCGCTTCGGAACGCAGCAGGCTGCGATAAAATTTGCTCAGTTCTCCGTCTAGCGCTGGCACCAGCAGGGCAAAGCGCTCGCAGCTCCGCGCTTCAATATAGGCGCCAATAATGAGCGTATCGATCAGAGCCAAATTTTCGGGATCGGAGATGTTCTGACGTAGTTCCGCTGCGTATCTTGAAGGCGCAATCTGCCGATATCTGATATGCCGCACTGACATCAGCTCTACGACCTGCTGAAAATGCAGTAGCTCTTCGCGCGCCAGCTGCGACATTTTGCTTAATAACGTTGGGTTTTCCGTATAGCGATACATGAGGCGCATCGCCGTGGCTGCCGCTTTTTTCTCGCAATTCGCATGATCTATGAGCAAGACCTGCTGTTGCTTAAGCGCAGCCTCGACCCACTCTGGCGGCGTCTCACAGCGCAAAAATTCCCTGACTGGATTCAACAACCCATCCAGCTCATGCATCAGATCAGTGGCGTGTTTTTTCTTCGCTAGCATTGCCTTCTTCTGGCTCAGCGTCGGCGGCAGGAGAGTCAATTAGCGCGTCTGCGCTGCCCGCCTCAATTAATCCTGTTTTCTGTTTCTTGGAGGTCTTGGCCCCCAATTCTTTCAGGTGCTCTGCCCGGCGAATCAGATTGCCACGCCCTGAAACCAGTTTGATCTGCGCCTTGTCGAAACTTTTTCTGGTCGCATCGATGCGGTGACCTATTTCATCTAGGTCATCGACGAAGGCTACGAATTTGTCATATAAGGCGCCGGCTCGGTCAGCGATCTCATTGGCGTTTTGATTTTGCTGCGCCAGCCGCCACAGATTCTGGACTGTTTTTAATGTGGTCAGCAAGGTGGTGGGCACCACGAAAATGATGTTTTTCTCAAATGCGAACTGAAATAAATCTTTGTCAGCCTGCATCGCAGCGCTGTAAGCGGCCTCTATCGGCATAAAAAGGAAAACGTAATCCAGCGAATTAATGCCGGCAAGTTTTTGATAATCCTTTCCCGATAATGATTTAACGTGTTGACGAATGGACGCTATGTGCTGTTTCAGCAGCTCTTCACGTAGCCCTGACTCATCACACGAACAGAGCGCATCCCAGGCTGTGAGCGACACCTTGGAATCGACGATTATATCTCGCGATTCTGGCAAGTGAACCACGACGTCGGGCTGGGATTTACTGCCATCTTCAGTCTTGAGACTGACCTGAACCTCATATTCCCTTCCCTTTACTAGACCTGATTTCTCCAGGATAGATTCAAGAACAAATTCACCCCAAGTGCCCTGCGCCTTATTGTCTGCCTTCAAGGCGTTGGTGAGATTGACCGCCTCTTGGCTGATACGATTATTTAATTCCTGCAGGGATTTTATTTCCCGAGCCAGAGAAAACCTTTCCTTGGATTCTTTGTCATAGGTTTCTTCGACTCGTTTTTCAAACTGCGCTATTTTGTCCTGCAAAGGATTGAGTAAAGTCGCGATATTATGTTTGCTACTCTCACTAAAGCTCTTGGTTTTAGCCTCAAAAATTTCGTTCGCCATGTTCTTGAACGTCTCACCAAGCTGCTCTTTGGACTGGTTCAGTAGATCCAGCTTGTCCTTAAACTGAGATCGCTCCAGGTCGATACTAGTTACCAGACGCGTTAGCTCTTCCCGATTGGATTGCAGCTCGGCAGTGTTATTAGTTAGCTCTTGCTTGATCGCAGCNTGCTCTGCGGTCAAATGCGCCAGCTCACGCTCCTTGGCGCCTAGCCTCTCGGTCAGCCCGGCCGCATCGACACGATGGCGATTTAACCTCTGTTGTAAAAGCAATATTGAAGCAGACGCGACGATTAAAAGAGCAAAGAGCAAGCCCGCAAGCAGAGCACTACTCATGAATTAGCGCCAGGAGAAAAAGTNAATAGACTGGCTGACAGATCATGACAAGTTATCATTAATAACCTGCAGTAGTTCCTGATTGAGCTGGCTGGCGCCCGGGTTGCTCAAGAGCGCCTCTGTAACGACATTGACCACATTGCCAGTTTCTAGCAAGCGGATGCTGAAATCCTGCTCTTCACTTTCTTCGACCTCACCATCGCGACCCAGAATTCTGCCGAACCAACCCGGCTTATCCTGCTCTTCTGCAATGCCGGCAAATCGCACGCTAAAGAATGATTGGTCTCTATTCTCATCCACGATATTGATGTTCGCNCTTTGCAAGGCTTGACGGATCTGAACCCAGGCACGGTTATAATCCACCTTCAATTCTAAGACCGGATCACCAGAGACGCCGGCAATGATATTTGCCTTGCTCTCGGCCTGAATGGTCCCGGCCAACAGACTCGCTGATGACGCCTGATAGATATCATTGCGATCAGCAAGAAACTGTGACACCGAACGCAGCATATCCTGTTCCAGGTCCACCGAAGAGGATTCTTCTGGCCAGGTGATAATGGTGGGAATAGGATCGGTCCGCAAATTCTGCAGATGGAGAACGTAAACTTCAGCATATCCTGAATGCAAACCCGGCTCGATCTGGATGCGGTATTTATGTCGATTTTCCTCATCACTGCCTATCTCTACCCAGGCAGTTTCGAGGATACCCGCACTGGGGTTTTCATAGTCGAGTGCAATTTGAAGTTCTGTCCAATAGTCTCTGATAAGCGGCCAAACCTGACCGGGCGTCGCATCGATCAGAATCCAGCGCACCCCAGAAAGACTCTGAATGATGACACCCTCTCGGCGGCGCTCTTCGATGGGCTTCGGTAGCGGAATTTCCTCGAACGCTGTCGCGTCTGGTGAAAATGGTTCAGGGATCACATAAAGCTGGTCAATCGTGTAGCTGTCCAGCTCTGGGGGAATGCGCATGTCTGGGATGATCTCAGCGGCCTGGTATCCTCCATCATCACTGAACAAACCCTCCTCGCCACCTATTCCTATTTCGCTCAGCATACCGTCTTCGCCGCCTATAAAGCGACAAGCGCCCAGGGTCAGGCCAAATACTGCGANCAAGCCTGGTCTCATTATCTTNTGTACCAATATGGGNATGCCGTTATTGCTGGTTCTACTACTGAACATATTCGGTGTCTTTTTTCGGTTGGTTGCTGTTTGAGGCTAGTTGCTCCCAATGGCAGCCGATAACAATGATCCTTAAGGCGCAGCGGGTATCGGTATTCCCGCAGCTTCAAGGGCCTGCAATACTTGGACGTGAAATTCAGCGTTGAGTTCCACCAGAGGAAGTCGAATCCCGGGGCCAATCAGNCCCATCTGCGCCAACGCCCATTTGACCGGTACAGGATTTGCTTCTAGGAATAAATCGCGGTGCAGCATGGCCAGGGCGGCATCCAACCTTTCCGCCTCATTCTGATCACCGGCCAATGCTGCTGCGCACATTTTTGCCATAAGTGCCGGCACTACGTTAGCCGTCACCGAAATCGTACCGTCTGCACCAGCCAGAATAAGCTCCCTGGCAATGCCGTCCTCACCACTATAAATGGTAAGCTCGCCGCCGCAGCGCTCAATCAACTCCCGACCTCGGTGAAGATCACCGGTCGCATCCTTAATCCCAACAACGTTTTCCAACTGAGCCAGTCTTTCAACGGTATCGATGTGCAAATCACAAGCTGTGCGCCCTGGCACGTTATATAGTATTTGCGGGATATCCACTGATTCTGCCAAGAGTTTAAAGTGCTCAAAAAGGCCTTCCTGAGACGGCCTGGTGTAGTACGGCGTCACCAGCAACGCAGCATCTGCACCATAATCCTTGGCGCTCTGAGTGAACTCCAGGGCTTCCTGGGTGCTATTTGAACCGGTCCCTGCTATCACAGGCACGCGTTGATTTACGACAGCTACACAATGGGCCACCAGGACACAGTGCTCCGTGGCACTGAGTGTCGCCGACTCGCCTGTGGTACCAACAACAACGATGGCATTGGTGCCGCTCTTAATATGCCACTCCACCAGTTGGTCGAAACGGGCAAGATCNAGCGCCCCGGATTTTTCCATGGGTGTGACGATTGCAACTAAACTACCTTGAATTCGCTCGTACAAGGGCTTTCCTATTCGCAAACTGCTGGAGACAATGGTTGGGGAGACAGGCTAGCCACCGAGTTCTTGCTGCTCAACATTAGCGCCTGCTGGCTGAGCTTTAAAATAATGCCTTTGGATTACTCAGAATTTTACCACAGGGCAAGTAAGTGAGTCATGCTGGCGAGCACTAGGCCTTGGACTGCACCCGACTGGGCCAGGCATTGACGATCGCCTTGACAAAAGTTGCCAGCGGGATCGCGAAAAACACGCCGGCCATACCCCAGATACCACCAAATACGAGCACCGCCGCAATGATAGCCACAGGGTGAAGATCGTTGGCCTCGGAGAAAATCACCGGAACCAACACATTGCCGTCAACGACCTGGAGTATCAGATAGCCAACAAGAATCGTATAGAATTCGCCCCCAATGTCCCACTGCACGTAGGCAACGGCCATCACAGGCAGGGTCACAACGGTGGCGCCGATATAGGGCACAATAACTGATATTCCCACTAACACAGAGAGTAACAAGGCGTAATTTATCCCCATTATGACAAACAGGATGTAGGCCACCCCACCCACTAAGAAGATTTCAACAACCTTGCCACGAATATAGTTAGAGAGTTGCCCATCCATTTCCTTCCATATCCGGCTCATCAATGGCCTGTTGCGCGGCAAGAAGTTACCGACCCACAGAACCAGGTCATCCTTGTCTTTCATGACGAAAAATACCAGGATCGGCACCAATACTAGGAAAATCATCCAGCCGAACACACTTGGCAAACTCGCCAGCGAATACTCGACAATGGTCTGGCCAAAACCGCCTATTTCCCCACCAAGCCCCTCAATGAACGCCTGGACTTGAGCCTCTGAAAAAAGGCTGGGGTAGTTTTCCGGCAGCGCCATCAAGGCGGTTTGCCAATCGGTGAGCAGATTAGGGATTTCATTGGCCAGCCGACGCAGTTGATTCCAGGCTCTGGGCATCAAATAAAGCAATAACACCAGAAACAGGCCAATGAATAGGGTATAGACAGCGAGAAAGGCAATCCTCCCTGAGACACCGTAACGGAGCAGCAGATTAACCAGGCCCTGCATGAGATAGGCAATAATGACAGCTGCGATTAGCGGCGCTAACACGCTGCCCAGCGTTAACAAAACCGCAAGCCCAGCGCTGAGGAGCAACAGCAGGATGATGGATTCTTCGTCGTGGAAATATCGATCAAAGAAATCGTTGACTAGCTTCTTCATGGTCGGCGTGGTCGCCCCCTGGCTGTCTCAGCCCTTGCGGATCCAGTAAAAGTAAGCCTGATCGTCCTTTTGGAAATCGAGGATCTTATGATCGCTCTGGTCCACGAACAGTTGAAAGTCTTTTTCGGAGCCCGGATCAGTGGCTACCACCTTCAATATCTGCTGAGACTCCATATTATTGAGCGCTAACTTGGCTTTCAGCAGCGGCATGGGACAAGAAAGCCCGGTGACATCCAGTTCTACATCAACATTTTTCATATTGNCTCNATTTTACCAAGCTACCGCCCCCGATGACTACGTNCAGCCCCAGATAAACCCCNCNAATCTGGCGGTAAGCGACTCATACAGAGGGCCTTACTTGTGGTAGTCTGATGGGGATAAAGNAACGTTATTATAGTTATGNACATCCCCAAATTTGGTATTCCAGCGCTTACCTTATGCGCAGCTCACGCATTGTCTCAGCCGGCACTACCCAGTCTCGGCGACAGGATTTCAGGCACAGTTTCCCTGGATCAGGAATATGCTATGGGGCAGCAATTCCTGAGCCAGTTGCGCCGNGGCGCTCCGACTATACCGGACCCNTTNCTCAANACCTACCTNGAGAACGTATCATATAAANTAGCAGCCAGGAGCCAGCTCAAAGATCGGCGCCTGTCCTTCGTCATTATCGACAGCGAGGAAATCAACGCCTTCGCAGCGCCAGGCGGCATAATCGGCGTGAATACCGGTTTATTTCTCAATGCGCGCACCGAGGCAGAGTTTGCCTCAGTTATGGGGCACGAAATCGCCCACGTCAGCCAGCGCCATTTCGCTCGCGGCATTGACGAAGCACAGGCTGGTCGGATTGGTCACATGGCCTCCCTACTTGCCAGCGTATTAATCATGGCGACCTCGGATGGCGGTCANGGCGCNGCNGCACTGGGAGCAGCGCAGGGACTTGCCATGGATAGTCAGTTGCGTTTCAGCCGCAGTAATGAGCAGGAAGCGGATCGCATTGGTCAGGACACGCTGTTTAACGCCGGTTTTGATCCCGGGGCGCAGGCCAGCATGTACGAGCAATTGCTGGCGGCAAATCGTTTTGGCCGCAGACCCCCGGAATTCCTGTTAACTCACCCTTTAACTGAATCCCGAATTTCCGACAGCCGAATTCGNGCTCGCCGCTACCCACCTCGGGATTACCTCCCCAGCCTCACCTATCAGATTATGCGTACTCGGGTTCTGGCCCACTATGCCCGTGACAAGGAGGCTCTGGTGGCTGACTGGGAGCAGAATCTGGCGACTAGCACCACCGAGTTTTCCAAAGAAACCAATCGCTACGCGCTTGCCGTCGCCTACTGGGAAAACGCACAGTACGCCGAGGCGACCGATACCTTAGCCCCATTGTTAGACAGATATCCCAATCTGATCAGCCTTGTGGTGACCCAGGCGGAAATCTATACCAAGCAGAATGAAGCGGCGCGTGCGATCAACTACCTTGAGCGTCACCTGGAAATCAATCCAGATAATCATGCCCTAACCATGGCCTATGTCGATGCGCTNGTTGAGTCTCGAGCCTACAATGCCGCCGCTGAAGTCATAGAGAATCACACCAAAGTTCGCATCAGCGACCATCACCTTTGGTATCAACTCGCCGAGACTTGGGGACAGGCTGGTGACATCAGCAAGGTACATCAGGCGCGTGCTGAATATTTCGTGCTGATTTCTGATTTTCGCAACGCTCGCCAACANCTGCAGTTTGCCTTACGCATAGAGACTGACAATGATGCCAACCCAGCAGTGGAAGCGCGTCTNCGACAGAAGATCAAAGAGGTTGAAGATATGCAGCGCTCTATGAGCGGTTGACCTGTTATCAGGCTTTGCCCCTCACCGCCAGGTGCTGCTCACTGGCGAAGTTCAACATACGGGTAAGAGGTCGCATTGCGGCTTCCGCAAGCTCCCTGTCCACGTCTATTTCATTATCGCACTGCTCCAGGCTTCGCAGCATGGAATCAAGGGAATTCATTGCCATCCATGGACAGTGGGCACAGCTTCGGCAGCTTGCATCGTCACCAGCTGTTGGTGCCACGATGAACTTTTTATTGGGCGATAACTGCTGGAGCTTATGAAAAATCCCCTTGTCAGTGGCAACAATGAATTCATCATTGCTCAAATTCTGGGAGGCCTTGATTATTTGGGTAGTCGATCCAATCACATCGGCAATATCGAGCACTGCTTGCGGAGACTCGGGATGGGCAAGAATTGCAGCCTCTGGATACAACGAGCGCATATCCTGCAAACCGCGATATTTNAATTCTTCATGCACAATGCAAGCNGCATCCCAGAGCAGCATATCGGCCCCTGTGGTGAGNTGAATGTAGTTTCCAAGGTGTTTATCCGGAGCCCAGAGGATTTTCTTGCCCTGTCCCTTGAGATGATCCACAACCTCAAGGGCGATACTAGAGGTGACCACCCAATCTGATTGCGCTTTGACGGCGGCACTGGTATTCGCATAGACAACCACTTCCCGGTCCGGGTGGGCATGACAGAATGGCTCAAATTCTTCTTTTGGACAAGCAATATCCAGCGAACAAGTGGCCTCAAGTGTGGGCATTAGAACCGTCTTATCTGGTGACAATATCTTGGCCGTCTCGCCCATGAAGCGAACGCCCGCAACCACCAGAATTTGCGCATCACAGTCATGGCCAAATCTGGCCATCTCAAGGCTGTCCCCTACAAAACCACCGGTTTCCTCAGCCAGATCCTGAAGCACGGAATCGGTGTAATAGTGGGCGACCAGACGCGCGTTTTTCTCTTGCATCAGGCGTGTGATGCGGTCTTTGTAGTCCGCGACTTCGATCGGTGATAGCTGTTCAGGCGCAACGGTGCGATCCAGNAATTGACACACCACTGCTTGGTCTGCGGCTAGCTGGTTTGAGGGGATTGAAGACATCTGTGTTCGAGTTGTGTGGTTAGTTGCAACGGTAGTTTAGCATAGCACGGTTTGTGCTTTGAGCCTGAGTATACGTTGGGGCTGGAGGGTTGGTTTGGGTTCTTGAGCAGGCTGGATCTGGAAAATGGCTGGGCCAATATCCCCGCCCTGCGGGCAGCGCTTCGCGCTGTCTCCGCCTCTGGCGCAGCTTTCGAACCTACAACGGTTCTCATCATTAAACTTTAAATGGCAGTGAAGAGTGAAGCTCGAGAGATATGGTGGGTCGTGTAGGATTCGAACCTACGACCTACAGGTTAAAAGCCCGGTGCTCTACCAACTGAGCTAACGACCCATACCGCAAAAGTGTATTGTAACGAGTGCCTGACTTACAAAATGTCAGACACAATTCCCTCGGTATATCGCTTAAGACTTCGATCACCGCGTTGGAATCAGCCCACTGCTATACCGGCTGGGCGAAAGCCCCATGGGAGGCCGGTATAGTACTACCAAAAATAAAAAACTCAAGAGTTGGCAAGGCTATATCTGTTGATTACTTGGTTCGACTCCGCGACTTGATTAATCTTGATATTTTGTTGGATCTGGGACGCCGGCATCGAGAAATCCCTGCCTCCTGAATCGGCAGCTATCGCAGCTGCCGCAGGCTCTGCCCCAGTCATCGGTCTGGTAGCAGGATACCGTCAGGCTATAGTCAACGTTCAGCAAGCTACCCGTTTTGATTATCTCGGCTTTTGACAGGCTTATTAGCGGCGTGTTNAGGGAAATGGGGCTCCCCTCCACTGCTTTTTTGGTCCCCAGATCCATCATCGCCTGGAAGGCCTCGATATATTCAGGGCGGCAGTCTGGATAACCCGAATAATCCAGTGAATTGACCCCAATGAATATGGTGGCAGCATCTATCGCCTCAGCCAGAGCCAGGCCATAGGCGAGAAATACCGTATTTCTCGCCGGCACGTAGGTGACTGGAATGCCCTCCGACTCTTGTTCCGGCACATCCAAAGCCTTGTCCGTCAGCGCAGACCCGCCAATTGCGTCCAGGCCCAGTTTCACCACCCGTTGATCTGAAACCTGCATCGCTGCCGCGATCCGGGCCGCTGCTACCAATTCACTGCTGGAGCGCTGGCCATAGTCGAAACTCAGCGCACAACAGACATAGCCAGCGTCCTTCGCTAACGCCAGGCAGGTAGCGGAATCCAGACCGCCGGAGAGTAGAACTATCGCTTTTTCACTCATCTATTGACCAATCTAGAATCTGTACTGTCACCAAGCCCATTCTCGCTGCGCCATCTAGCGGCCCGCTGCCTCACCCCACAGGAGCTTATGCAACTGCATCTGCATTCTCACCGGCAGGTGATCCTCAGGTATCCATTCTGCCAATTCGGCTGGATTCTGTTCTTCAAACGACGGAGAAAACAGCACCTCGCCGGCTAGCTCGGAAAGATTCCACTCCAACAGCTTCGCTTTAGCCCACACTTAGTCCTGATTATTGCAAATGACGAACTTGACCTGGTCTTTCCGCGAAATTAGCGAAACATTGCTCAAATCATTGCGATCAACTTCATGGGAACCCGGCGTCTTAAGATCCAGCACAATAGAAACGCGGGGATCGACTTTCTCCACGGACATTGCGCCACTGGTCTCAAGCGATACCTGATAGCCCTCGTCGCAGAGCAGCTGCAGCAGCGGGATGCAGTTTGGTTGCGCCAGCGGCTCACCGCCGGTCACCGTTATCAACTGGCAATCCAGGCGCTTCACCTCCGCTAGGATTTCTTCCAGCTTAGACATACTGCCACCTTCGAAGGCATAGGCGGTATCACAATATTGACAGCGCAGCGGGCATCCGGTGAGACGGATAAAAACCGTAGGTCTACCGACGGTACTCGCCTCACCCTGCAGGGAATGGAATATCTCGGTAATACGAAGAGTTGCTGCTGGGTTCACTGGCATTTTTTAAGCAAGGAATAATACAAGCACTTAAGACATCAAAGACCGGCATTCAAGGGCCGCTGGGTATCGATTTCAAGCCTAGCGACTAGTCCAGGCTCAGCAGGCGCGTATCGGCCAGGTTGGCGACACCCGTGTTTGGAAAGCGACGCTTGATCTCGTTAAGCAATTGGCGTGCCTGAGCTATATTGCCAAGACCCTGATAAGCCAGGCCCAGCCCATACATGGCATCGGGAAGCTTAGCCGACTCTTGGAACTGTTCGAGAATAATCTCGTAGGAATCACGGGCCTCATCATAGCGATTCAAATACAGGTAAGCCTGACCTTTCCAATAGTGCGCATTGGTAACGAAACGCCCCTGCGGATAGATACTCAAATACTGGTCAAACTCTGCGATTGAGCGCTCAAAATTACTATTGATCACCGAGTCATAGGCCATCTGGTATAGCTGTTGCTCGCTCAATACTGCGGGTTGCAGTGTGCCGCGACTGGTTACTCGGCTGCTCCTGCTGTTAGCCGTATCTGCTGCAGTTAGTGGAGCTGTCGGTGAAGTTCTCGCGCTCCCAGTGGTCGGTGTATCAACACTGCCGGAGTTGCGCACACCACCAATGGTGGGCATGGCGTCAGCACGGATTCCTTGCACAGAGGACTGCCCACCTATCCCAGGCGAAGTCGATGCCCCGATGGGCATTGAGGGCTGCGCGGCGGCGCTGGTTTCCAGGGATCGAAGCCTGTCGTCCATATCAGTGTAACGACTAAGCGAATCCCGCTGTAANTTTCGAATTTCGAACCCCTGCTCTTCAACCATGCCACGCAGTGCCTGAATCTCTGTCTGGAGCTGTCGATTTTGATCCAGCAGCAAAGAGAGCGCGTCGTTGCTGGCGGCAGTCTGTGTGCCTGCAACCGCCTTTGCCGGAATGGATTGACTAGGAATTGAGGGCTGAGATTCAATGACAGCCCCTACCCCCTGCGCCGCAGCGAAAGGAACGGCAACCAGGGTCAGGCCGCCGATCAGGATATTTCGTGCCGCGACGAGGGGAAATTTTTTCATAGACTATTAGCGAGCAACGATCTCGACACGGCGATTACGACTATATGCCGATTCGGTCTGGCCGGATTGGGCCGAACGTTCTTCGCCGTAGCTAACTACCTCAATTTGTGANCGCGANGCGCCGTTCACGATNAGGTAATTCAGAATGCCGTTAGCNCGACGCTCGCCGAGCGCCAGGTTGTATTCGCGCGTNCCGCGCTCATCGGCATGACCTTCGAGNCGAACTCGCTTACCGGGATTGGCGGCAAGATCTCGGGCGTGAAATGTCAGCGTGTCACGATCCTCGTTCTTGAACTCCGCAATATCAAAGTCAAAATAGAACACTGTCTGGCGCAATGCGTTTTGCGCACGCATCTCTTCCTCGCTTAGCCGCCCGCTGCTGGCACCTGCGCTACTGGAAGCTGAGCTGCTCGCAGAGGCGGATTGAGTTCCGCCGGCAGCATCATCGGTTTCACCAGTGGAACTGCACGCCGCAAATGCAAACAGCGAAATGGCCATAAGGCCGACTCTGAAAAGATTATTTCGTAGATATCCCACTCTTTCAGTCCTCCAAAGACTCTATTGTGATAACCAGCTAATGCTTTTATCTTCTTCTCTATTCAATCGCCAGTTTCCGGTTTAACTGAAGNTCTAATTAAAGAAGGGAGACCACGCTGGCTCCCGCACGTCTCCCCGTTCGGATGGTAAACGGAATTTTACGCGGCCGTCAATGGATACGGCGTCCAGCACGCCTCGACCTGCGAACTTCGTCGCGTACATTATCATGCTGCCATTAGGTGCCACGCTGGGAGATTCATCAAGCGAGGTATCCGTCAGAGTAATCACCCTCAGAGTCTCCACATTCAAAATTGCGATCTGATAATTCGGGTCCTGGCGGGTTTCCCTGCGCACATGCACCATGTTGACCCCATCGGGCAGGAACTGACCTTTCATGCACTGAAAGCAGTCATAGGTGAGCCGTTCAACGTTGAAGGAACTGGCCCCAACCTCCATCTGGTAAATCTGCGGTTGGCCAGTGCGATCGGACATAAAGACGATAGCGCTTCCATCTCTGGACCAACTAGGTTCAGTGTCGATGGCTGGATGATCAGTTACGCGAATTAGCTCATTACTCNNNAGGTCCTGCACATAAATGTCGGGGCTGCCGTCTTTAGACAGCACCATGGCCAGACGGTTGCCATCCGGTGACCAGACCGGCGAACTGTTTATGTTGGGATAGTTGGTAATCTGCCGACGCTGACCAGTCGCGATATTTTGGGTATAAATCCGCGGCAGTGATGTTTCGAAGGATACATAGGCGATATCTTGGCCGTTCGGCGACCAACTTGGAGACATAATGGGCTCATTAGACTCCAGCAGCACTTGCGCCCGCTGACCATCGTAATCCGCCTTCTCCAATCTGAATACCGTTTGCCCTCCCACTTCCTCAGAAACGATATAAAGAATTTGGGTTGTAAAAGCGCCACGTGTACCAGTCACAAGCTCGAACACGACGTTGCTGATTTCATGCCCAATATCCCGTAATTGGGTAACACTTCCCGTCAATATTTCACCGGCTAGCTTCAATTCACGGTTCACATCAAAAAATTCATACTGCACCTGCACCAACTGACTGCCAGTCGACCGGGTGATTTTCCCAACCAGCAGGTAGTCCTGAGCCAATACACGCCAATCGCGATAAAAAACTTCATTCTCTTCATTAGGGAGACTCAGCATATTGCCAGGAGAAAGGGCCCTGAATTCGCCGACCTGCTGAAGATCGTCAATCACAATTTGCGACACGTTTTCACTGAGTACACCAGCGCCTTCCCAGGCAAAGGGGACGACAGAGATAGGTATGGGGTTATCTATGCCTTGCGTAATCTGGATGCTCAATTCAGCCTGGGCGGAAAACGAAGCACATGACAAGATAAGTACTAGGGCTCGGTTTATCATGATCAATTCAAAAGATCCTCGGGTTCGAATATCAGTGAAAGGGATCTGAAATTCGCGTTAAAAACATTAATAGGTAAATCCTGCAGCTCACTAAATGGCGCGGCACGAATTACAGCAGTTTCCGCTGAGCGATCAAATGCCGGGTCACCACTAGACTGAGTAATATTCGCATCCACCAGCTCACCTGTAGGTAACATCCTGATCTGCAGCACAGCGCGCATCCCATTGCGTGCACTGGGTGGCCGCGACCAATTCTCCTGCACCACCTGTTGAATCAGGGCAGTGGCACTCTGTACCAATTCATATTCTGTTCTCGCTGCCTCTGCGGCCGCAGCTTCAGAAACCTCTTGCTGGCGCTGCCGGAGCAATTCCTGCTGCCTTTGGCGCTCTTGCTGTTCGGCCAGCTCTCTCCGCCTGCGCTCTTCCTCGTTAGCTTGTTGCCTGGCAACCTCTTCGCTTTCCCTGCGTTCCCGCTCGGCTCGCTGCCGCTCTAATTCTTCGCGTTCACTTTGGGCTGCCTGGTCTCGTTCCCGCTCTCGTTGCTGTTGTTCAGCTGCTTCTTGCTCACGCTGTCGCTGTTGCTCGGCTTCCTGCTGCTGACGCCGCTCTTCCCGGCGCCTCTGATCTACAACCTCTTGCTGCTGTCGCAACTGCTGATTACGGAGCTGTGGATTCTCATCAATAAACAGAGCCTTGATGATAGTCGGCTGCACCAATTCCAGACTTTGGGCTTCAGAAGTCGACTGCAAATAAATCAGTGTCAAGAAGATCAGAATATGAAAAACCAGCGCCAGCACAATAGACAGCGGGTAGCCATTGTAAATGATCAAATTGTTGAACGTGTTGTTCATTTAATTCACTGCCAGGCACAAACGTGTCATCAAATACTGTCAACAGGCTGAGTAATAAAATTCGGGTTAGTCACACCCGCCTGATTCAAGGTCGTTATGAGTGTAATCATCGCGCCCCAGTCAGCTTCGGTATCACCTTCTACTAAAACCTGGATTTCCGGATTCGCGTTAAGGATACGACTAACCTGCTCGCCAACGGTTTCCAGAGAGACTGAATCGCGCTCATCGCCAGTGGCGCCAATGCTCAGAAAATATTCGCCGGCAGCAGTTATTGAGACTACGAGCGTCTCAAGATTTTCATCGATATCCAGCGGCTCGTTGCTGGCCTGGGGTAAATCCACATCAATGCCTTGATTCAGCATGGGTGCCGTCACCATAAACACAATCAAAAGCACCAGCATCACGTCGATATACGGCACGACATTGATCTCTGCCATTGGCTTGCGTTTCTTGCGGACCATTATTTCCATCGGTGTTTACCAGCGCCTCGCCACAGGCCTTATTCGCTATGAATTTGTCTGTGCAAGATGCTTGAGAACTCGTCACTGAATGTGATGTAGCTGCTGGTGACGTTATCCAACGTGGATGAATAGCGGTTGTAAGCAACCACGGCGGGTATCGCCGCAAACAGCCCGATAGCCGTCGCAAACAAGGCTTCGGCAATTCCCGGCGCGACGACCTGCAGCGTCGCCTGCGCCTGACTGGCCAAACCAAGGAAGGCGTTCATGATCCCGATTACGGTACCAAACAGGCCNATATAGGGAGAGACCGACCCTACGGTTGCAAGAAAAGCCAGATGTCGCTCTAGCTTTTCCTCTTCCCGCGAATAGGCAACCCGCATCGCCCGCTGGGCGCCTTCCATGATNGCTTCGCGGTCGACACTGGCCTGTTGCCGTAAACGCATAAATTCCTTGAAGCCTGCCCTGAAGATATTTTCCATGCCCACGATTTGCAGGTTCTCCTGCTGCATCTGTGAACCATCTTTATATAATTGAGTGAGGTCCATGCCAGACCAGAAGCGCTGTTCGAAGCTCAATACACCTTTTCGGGCTGCAGAAAAAACCATCCAGCGCTGCACGATAACCACCCAAGACACCACTGAGAGCACCAACAGTATCAAAAACACCATCTGCACCGCAGGGCTGGCGTCCAGTATCAGATCGATCGGGCTTAGTCCTTCATTCACTTCGATGGCTCCAGGTATTTCTTATCACAGTGCTAGCGATTGAGTATGACATCGATTTTTCGCGTAAAGTCCATGTATCAGGCAATTATTCGGCCAAACAGCGAAATAGTTTCGGGAAAACGCATTTAACAGGGCAAAACTAACGCTGCGGCGAGCAGAAAGAGACAAAAAGCTGAAAAATTGTGACCGAAACGTGGCAATCAGCAGCACGAGCAGTCCCACGTTTACTGTCAGCGCCCGCGAGACCAAGGGTTATTCTGAGTCGGTGAAAAGATCTTCGACCGCAGCGCTGGGCTTCAAGCCAAAGTGGCGATAGGCAAACTGAGTAATCACGCGCCCTCTCGGCGTGCGCATGATGAAACCCTGCTGAATCAGGTATGGCTCAATTACATCTTCGAGCGTGTCCCGCTCCTCACTGAGCGCGGCCGCCAGACTGTCTATGCCTACCGGACCACCCTCAAACTTCTCAATCATGGTAAGTAACAGGCGGCGGTCCATTTGGTCGAAGCCGTGTTTATCGATACTGAGCATATCCAGGGCCGCATGGGCAGAATCACTATCAACTGTGCTGTCATGCTTCACCTCGGCATAGTCTCTTACCCGGCGCAGCAGGCGGTTCGCAATTCGGGGCGTACCCCGTGATCGCCGCGCAATTTCCTCAGCCCCCTCTTTAGTCATCTCGGTACCAAGAATACCTGCTGAGCGGGCCACAATTTTCTGCAACTCCTCCACCGAATAGAACTCAAGGCGCTGAATGATGCCAAACCTGTCGCGCAGCGGTGAGGTCAGCAATCCGGCTCGCGTGGTGGCTCCAACCAAGGTAAATGGCGGCAAATCTAGCTTGATAGAACGCGCCGCTGGCCCTTCACCAATCATGATATCTAGCTGGTAGTCTTCCATCGCCGGGTACAAAATTTCTTCAATTGCGGGACTCAAACGATGTATCTCATCAATGAATAAGACATCCCCCTCCTCGAGGTTGGTCAGCATGGCCGCCAGATCACCCGCTTTTTCCAACACCGGCCCTGAGGTCGTCTTGATCGCCACATCCAGCTCATTAGCCACAATATTGGCAAGCGTCGTTTTTCCGAGTCCTGGAGGCCCAAACACCAAAGTATGATCCAGTGGCTCGGCGCGCTTTCTAGCCGCACTGATAAAAATTTCCATCTGCTCTTTGACTTCCTGCTGGCCAACATAGTCTGCTAGGGAGAGCGGCCGAATTGTGCGCTCCTGGGATTCTTCGGCGGATAGCGTATCGGTGGAGATCAGGCGGTCATTTTGCATAGTTTATCTGGGGCTCTAACTCAG
This sequence comes from Gammaproteobacteria bacterium, assembly GCA_002684935.1. GTDB lineage: Bacteria > Pseudomonadota > Gammaproteobacteria > Pseudomonadales > Pseudohongiellaceae > UBA9145. The sequence continues at coordinate 16,856 of NYWC01000013.1, read as the reverse complement.
GATTCGGTTTCTTACAACATGCCTTTTAAAGCCAGGCGGATCAGGCTTTCACTGTCGGGAACTTCAGGGTCTGATTTCAGGACTATTGCAACGGACCTGGCGGCTTGCTGAGGTTTATAGCCCAGCGCAATCAACGCTGTTTCTGCTTCTTTGCCCATGGCNGAAGTAGATTGAGTCGCGCCGGGCAGCGCGGCCNTTGCCTCNGCATCATCCCATTCAGTAAGGCGGTCGCGCATTTCAACAATGAGCCGCTCGGCCGTCTTTCTGCCGATGCCGGGCATCCGCGTCATGGCCGCAACATCGTTTTCGCGAACCGTGCGCGCAAACTCATCGGCGGCCATACCAGACAGAATTGCCAGCGCCATCTTCGGCCCCACGCCGTTCACTCTGATCAGGGCTCGAAACAGGGTCTTATCTTTTAAATCATAGAACCCGTACAGAAGTTGGGCGTCTTCACGCACGACGAAATGCGTATGCAGGCGCAGCTCGCTGCCGACTTCAGGAAGTTGATAGACAGTGCTCATAGGGATCTGAAGTTCATAGCTTAAACCACCCACGTCTACCAGGATTTCTGGGGGCTTCTTCTCTATCAATATCCCGCGAATCTGCCCAATCATTTAAGCCTGGTCTCCTGCTTTACACATGTCAGTCTATTGCTCTCCTGCATTGTCATGCTCGCTTTTTCGTGACCTCGGTTTGCAGTTGGATAATCTGGACTGGCAACTTTGACGACCTATCTCTTAACGCAAACGTTTCCGACTGAATGATTTCGCGCCTGCCAGCTTGATCAGGCTGGCCTGGGTATTGGCGTGACAGATAGCCACTGCCAAGGCATCCGCTGCGTCTTCCGCAATGGTATCACCGATATTGAGGAGTGCTTTGACCATATGCTGAACCTGACCTTTTCCCGCACCGCCGGAGCCGACTACCGCCTGCTTGATTTGTTTGGCCGAGTACTCAGCTACAGAAAGATCATGGTGAAGACACGCCGTCATTGCAGCACCCCGTGCCTGACCCAATTTGAGGGCGGAAGCTGCATTGCGTCCGATGAATACATCCTCAATCGCCACTTGCTCGGGTTTCTGCAAACTCACCAGCTGACTGATACCTTCAAAAATAATCTTGAGACGATGCGGCAACTCACCGCCCTCGGTGCGAATACATCCGCAATCTACATAGGTAAGTTTATTGCCACGTACAGAGATTAAGCCATATCCCGTGATTCGGGAACCTGGGTCAATGCCCAGCAGAAGGGCCATATCAGTGCCAACCTCGGCATAAGCAGTGGTGAAGATTCGGCAGCTGCAAACTGAAATCGAGAAAATCAGTTATGGATGAATCAGAGTTGTTCGGCGATCTCATCAGATATGTTGGCATTGGAGTACACATTCTGTACATCGTCCAGATCCTCTAGATGCTCAACTAATTTCAACATTTTTTCCGCACCATCTAGGTCAAGCTCTACTTCGGTGGAAGCTATCATGGTCATGTCTGCCTGCTCTGGCTCAAGACCGGCTGCTTTCAAGCCATCCTGGGTAGGACCAAAGGTTTCCAGTGTGGTGCGAACTTCAATTGAGCCATCTTCGTTACTCACCACGTCGTGTGCGCCGGCATCGAGGGCAGACTCTATGATGGCCTCTTCATCGGCCCCACTGGCGAAATTAAGCACGCCGGTTCGCTCGAACATATAGGCCACCGAACCGCTGGTTCCCATGCTGCCGCCAAACTTACTGAAGCCGTGACGCACTTCAGCAACGGTGCGGTTTTTGTTATCAGTCAGCGTCTCACAGAGGATGGCGACGCCACCTGGTCCATAGCCTTCATAAACCAGTTCCTCCAGGTTCTCACTTTCAGCGGTGCCGGCACCCCGCGCGATTGCGCGATCAATGGTATCGCGGGTCATATTGGCACCTAGCGCCTTATCCATTACCGCACGCAAGCGCGGATTATCTGACGGATTGCCGCCGCCCAACTTCGCAGCTACGGTGATCTCACGAATAATCTTGGTAAATATCTTACCCCGCTTAGCGTCCTGCCCTGCCTTGCGATGCTTGATATTGGCCCATTTACTATGACCTGCCATGACTTATATCCTCACTAACACAGCTAGCTCAACTAACCTTCTCTCTCAGCCTGATATTCAACTCGCGCAGCTGGGCTGCAGAGACACCGCCCGGCGCGTCGGTGAGTGGGCAGGCAGCGGTTTGCGTCTTTGGAAAAGCGATAACATCACGAATGGATGTTGAACCAGTCATTAACATGATGAGCCGGTCGAATCCAAAGGCGATGCCGCCATGGGGAGGGCAACCGTAGCTCAGGGCATTAAGCAGAAAACCAAATTTCTCCTGCGCCTCTTCTTCGTCTATGCCCAGCACTTCGAAGACCGCTTGCTGCATTTGCGGTTGATTGATACGGATGGACCCACCGCCCAACTCCGTCCCATTAAGAACCATGTCATAGGCCCGTGACAAGGCTGTGGCGGGCTTGGCTTGCAGCTCTTCTATCGTCACTGCTGGTGCAGTAAACGGATGATGCAGAGACGTCAGATTGCCATCTCCATCCTCTTCAAACATAGGAAAGTCGACAACCCAAAGCGGCGCCCACTTGTCGGCCACCAGCTCTAACACTTCGGCAACTCGGGTTCGCAGCGCCCCCATGGCTTCGTTAACCACTTTGACCTTGTCAGCACCGAAGAAAACAATATCGCCCGTCTCCACTTCAAGTGTCGACATCAAGGTCTGAGTGACTTCTTCGCCGATAAATTTGATAATTGGAGACTGCAATCCTTCGATGCCTGTCGCCGCATCATTAACCTTGATCCAGGCCAGCCCCTTAGCGCCATAGATGCCGACAAACTCAGTCAGATCATCGATGATCTTCCTGCTAAGGGACGCGCCACCGGGCACCCGCAGGGCAACCACCCTGCTGTCAGAATCTGCTGCAGGACCGCTGAATACCTTGAATTCAACGCCAGCCATAAGCTTGGCTATATCCACCAACTGCAGATCAATGCGCAAATCAGGCTTGTCGGATCCATACATGCGCATGGCTTCGGCATGACTTAGTCGCGGAAAGTCACCCAGATCCACGCCCAGATGGGATTGGAAAATCTGCCTGATCATATCCTCCATGACGGCCATGATTTCCTCTTCACCCATAAATGATGTCTCAATATCGATCTGGGTGAATTCCGGTTGTCTGTCCGCTCGCAGATCCTCATCGCGGAAGCACTTTGCAATTTGATAGTACCGATCCATGCCGGACGCCATGAGAATTTGTTTGAACAGCTGAGGCGATTGGGGCAAGGCAAAAAATCGACTCGGATGGGTGCGGCTAGGTACCAAGTAGTCCCTGGCCCCCTCTGGAGTTGCCTTGGTCAGAAGTGGCGTTTCGATATCGAGAAAGCCATTGCTATCAAGGAAATTGCGCACTGTGTTCGCCACCTTGGAGCGAAACCGCAGTTTTTCCATCATCTCGGGGCGGCGCAAATCAATATAGCGGTAGCGCAGTCTCACGTCCTCACCCACATCAGCGTATTCGTCCAATTGCATTGGCGGTGTCTTCGCTGCGTTCAGAATGGTGAGCTCTTTACCGAGCACCTCAATCTTGCCAGTGGGCATGTCTCCGTTNATAGTCCCTTCCGGTCGCAGCCGGACTTTGCCACGTACCTCAAGAACGAATTCACTNCGCACAGTCTCAGCGCTGNCAAAACTTGCTTCTGTGTCAGGATCGAAGACAACCTGAGCAATACCTTCCCGATCGCGCAGATCCAAAAAAATCACCCCGCCATGATCTCGACGTCGGTGAACCCAACCGTATAAAGTGATTTCCTGGTCAACGTGGGAATCGTTGATCTCTCCACAATAATAACTGCGCATACTTGTTTCCTTAACTTTTGCTCGAACAGCGAACTTATAACTAGCCGGACTTGGCTGATTGTTTGGACGGCTTGGTACTTTCTGAACCAGAGGTAGATGACTTTTTGTCGTCCTTTGCTCCGGTACTGCTCTCCGGTGCTGCAGGTTTGGCATCTTCCTTTGACGGCTTATCCGAGCCCTTGACAGCTTCGTTGCCGGAGTCTGCCAACTGCTTTTTATCACCGGTTTTGAAATCCGTCTCATACCATCCGCCGCCTTTCAGGCGGAAACTAGCTGCCGATACCAGCTTCCGCAGCCCAGCTTCCTGACATGACGGACAGTTTACCCGCGGAGAATCGCTGATCTTCTGAAGTACCTCTAATTGGTGGCCGCATTTTTCACACTGATATTCGTAGATTGGCATGATTGTTGTGACCCGGTGGTCACGATTTCCTTAACTATTCATTTNGCTGTTCATTTGGCTGTTTGTTCAGCTAGCTGATTCAACAGGNNCCCAGCTCACAGGCTGNGACTCTAAAAAGCCGGCGATTATACCCTATCACTGTAACAACAGTAATCACCTGTGGCCGCTGAATTACAGTGTAAAACCANCAATTTTTTGAAATATTCGACCATGCTTCGAAGCCTGTTAAGTCGTATCAGGCTTTGCTAAAAATNCCATCACGCGCTGCTACTGTGGCTTCTGAACTTGGATTGAGGTCTAACGCGCTGTTTCGAATTTAACGATTCGATCATCCCTAGGTTTATTTGAGGGTCATTTTCCTGACGCTATTGATGACTGCAGCCAAACTTGCAGCTTCCATTAACGGTGATAAGTCCATCATTTTCACCAGGAAAAATCTTCTGATTGCGGCCACAAGTTTTACCAGAGGGGGTTGACAAAATACGATCCAGCAAAAAGTTAAAAAAGAAAAAGACGCTATTTTTTTCGGTACTTTATTACTTTCTTTTGCAGACCGTTTTCGAGGTAGAAAGTTAACGTAAAGTGACATGAATTACTTGCGGGGCTCTGGTGAATGCTTTATAAAGATAGCCCCTGACCATTAGCCCAAAACGTACTATGGCATTTGGGCTTAGCTAAACAATAAAAACAATTATAAACGATCTGAGNAAACNCCAAGTTGACATGGTTAAAAGTCAGCGNGAAAAACACAAACCTTCTAAATTACTTTAACAAAGAGAATGGGCATGGCCGTAAAGAAATCCTCCGCTGCTAAGAAAAAAGCTGCAGCAAAACCTCGCAAGGCATCAGCAATTCAGAGGAAGTTCACCAAGACTGAAATTCTCAATGAAATTGCAACCAACACTGACCTGAGCAAGAAGGAAGTTTCATCTGTNCTAGATGAACTCAGCGTTGTTATCGAACGTCACATTAAAAAGCGCGCCGTTGGTGAGTTCACTCTGCCAGGTCTTCTGAAGATCAAGTCAGTAGTTCGCCCCGCACGTCCAGCGCGCAAAGGCGTCCCTAATCCTTTCAAGCCAGGTGAGCTGATGGACATTCCACGCAAGCCGGCAACGACCAGGGTCAAGGTTCTGCCTCTGAAGAAACTCAAAGAATTTGCTCTGTAAATTCTATGAAGCTGTAGCGACACTGCAAAAGCAGTGCTTCGCACTTCAGTGATACACTTGGAAAGGCAGCCCTAGGCTGCCTTTCTGCTTTTTCGGCTTTCTTTTTTGAATGGAAACAGCATGCGCGCCAGCAAATACCTCCTCGCAACCCTCAAAGAAACTCCAGCAGATGCTGAAGTAATCAGCCATCAACTCATGCTGCGTGCCGGTTTGATTCGAAAGCTTGCGAGCGGCTTGTATACCTGGCTACCACTGGGCCTTCGCGTCCTCCACAAAGTCTCGCAAATTGTGCGCGAAGAAATGAACCGCTCAGGTGCGATGGAGGTTTCCATGCCGGTTGTCCAGCATGCGGAGTTGTGGCAGGAATCAGGACGCTGGGAAGCGATGGGGCCGGAGCTCCAGCGCTTCAAGGATCGACATGATCGAGACTTCTGCCTTGGCCCTACCCACGAAGAGGTCATAACCGACCTGGTCCGCAATGAGTACAGCAGCTACAAACAGCTGCCAGCCAACCTTTATCAGATTCAAACCAAATTTCGCGATGAACGTCGACCCAGGTTCGGCGTCATGCGCTCGCGCGAGTTCATCATGAAAGATGCTTACTCCTTCCATATACATGAGGAGTCACTGCAGGAAACCTACGACGTCATGCATGGGACTTACTGCGCTATCTTTGATCGCCTTGGTTTAAACTATCGCCCTGTGATTGCTGACTCGGGAAATATTGGGGGCAGCACTTCCCATGAATTCCATGTATTAGCCGACTCCGGCGAGGACGAAATTGTCTTCTGTAATAACAGTAGCTATGCAGCTAACATCGAAATGGCCACGGGCGAACTGCCTGCTCTGCCCCAGGACACAGAAATGCGTCATGCCCAAACCATTGATACCGGCGATGTCCGCAGCATCAATGCAGTCGCGGCAAGGCTGGACGTCGCNCCCAGCCAAATCGTCAAAATGCTTGTGGTNCACGCCGCCGACGAAAATGGGGGAAAAAGTAATNACCTCATTGTCCTGCTCTTGCGCGGCGATCAGGAANTGAGTGAGACCAAGGCGCAGANGCTCACGGGTGTATACTCGCCTGTNACCTTTGCTNCAGATGAGGACATTGAAAATGCATTAGGCTGCAAACCCGGCTCTATCGGNCCGGTTGGCCTGCAGATAAGAACCGTAGCCGATACCAGCGTGGTGGCACTCAAAAATTTCGTGTGCGGCGCCAATCAGCACGGCCACCATCTGCTCGACGCGAATTGGGGCGCTGACTGCAAGTACGATGAAGTCGCGGACCTGCGCAAGGTGCAAGAAGGTGACCTCAGCCCAGATGGACAAGGCACGTTATCCATCAAGCGCGGCATAGAAGTAGGCCATATTTTTCAGCTCGGAAAGAAGTATAGTGAGTCGNTGGGGGCAAAGGTNCTGGACGAACAGGGCAANGCTGTTGTGATGCCCATGGGATGTTATGGCATCGGNGTAACGCGGGTTGTGGCCGCATGCATAGAACAGAATCATGATGATCGCGGCATTATCTGGCCAGAAAATATCGCTCCCTTCCATCTCATTATCGTACAACTGGATGCGCACAAATCGGCCCAGGTAGTAGAGATTTCAGAAACGCTATATGCCCGGGCCAGAGCCCTGNGTATGGAAGTGTTGCTGGATGACCGGGACAAGAAAACCAGCCCCGGGGTGAAATTTGCAGAATCTGAGTTGCTGGGCATTCCTCACCGTCTGGTGGTNTCGGCACGAGGGTTGGCTGATCAGTCCGTGGAATATTTTTCCCGGCAGAGTGGAGAAAAACAGGCCTTGCCACAGGATTCGGTCATGACATTTATCGAGACACTATGGCAAAAACATCGCGATCAGCAGTAGCAAGTAGCGAATCTCAAACCCGCTGCATTCGGGCAGCGCGCATTNAGATAGCTCAACACTATCGACGCGAGCCAGCGTTGGGCCAATTTCTAACCAATTTTGCATGCTGTACACCGCCACTTCAGGATCCGTCAGCGCAACAGTCGAGTTGGTCACTTCAGAACTCATACAGAACTCGCACACAATACCCAAGGCGCTTAAATGCCGAAACGATCAGNCAGCGGCNTATCCCTTATAATAGATATTCGAACTCGCCNAGNNAATCCCATGGCCTTGCANTTGATGGGCNGTGGAAAAAGGTCGTTCTTGGTCCAACCGGGTCAGCGAGTATCTGTTTTCTGTCATCGTAAGTCATCTGCTCCTGTTTATGTCGATCAGTTTGACCTGCTATGTCAATACGAATTTTTCGAGACTCTGCTGCAGAATTTTATGTTTGGCGGCATGTTGATCAAGGCCGCTGCTTTTACTGCCTCAATCCTGCCCATGTCTCTGGCTTTTGCTTATAGCTTTCTGCCTAAAACCAGCGTGCATTTTATCTCGGCTTTCATTGGCGGGCTCGCCACAACGATTATATTGAAGCTGATTGGCTCGGTGTTCCAGGGTCTTTTTGTTGCTCCCGCGAGAGAGAGAATATCTATCTGGGATTCGCCTATGCAATTGCCGTGATGTTTTTCATTTATATAGGTTGGCTTGTCGCCCTGGTTGGTAGCAGCATCGCCTATTACCACCAGAATCCAGCCAAGACTCGCTCCGNTCGGACCAAACTTGCACTGAGCATCGCACAGAAAGAACAGATTAGCCTCGCCGTAGCACTGACGATTATAAGTGGCTTCCGGGACAATGAGGCGCCACTCACTGAGTCTGAGCTCGCCGNGAGCCTGCACACGAGCACCAAGCTCGTGGAGGAAGTGCTGGACGCACTAGAGCAGATCGGATTAATCGCAGCTACGAGCCATCAGCCACCGCGTTATCTGCCGACCCATTCTGTCGAAGACTGTAAGTTAGTAGACATCTGACNTGCTCTGCGTCATTGTAATAGGGAAAAGCTTGTCTTGGCACACGACAGTCTATGCTTGCGTCAGATCAGGAGCTTTCAGAACGACCTCACCGCAGCTATTAAAAGAAACTGCGGGAATCGGAAGTTTATCGACCTCGATAGCAAGCCCGCGGGATAAGTCAAAATCTTATGAGCGAACTCACCCTCTATCACAATCCACGCTGCTCGAAGTCCCGATCCGCACTCGCCTTGTTAGAAGAAAACGTCATTCCCCCGCCGGTCGTTTCGTATCTTGATCAGCCGCCCGATCGTGAAGAACTGGAAGAATTACTTCGCAAGCTTGGCATGGGTATCCGCGACCTTCTCAGACAGGGTGAGGCTGAGTACAAGCAGTACCAGCTCGGCGACAGCTCTCTTAGTAATGACATTGTGTTTGAAATTGTCGCCAAACACCCACGCCTTGTTGAACGCCCCATCATAGTTTGCGGCGAACGTGTGGTTATTGACCGCCCGCCTCAGCGAGTACNGGATTTACTCGAGGATTAGAAATGGACCATCCTTACGTTTTAGTTCTTTATTACAGCCGCTNTGGCGCGACTGCAAAGATGGCACAACACATTGCACGCGGCGTAGAGTCCNTGGCAGGTATTGAAGCGATGCTGCGCACGGTGCCCAGCGTTTCCCCCGACCACGAGGCCACGACGCCGGCTGTGCCGGACACTGGTGCGGCCTACTGTAGTCAGGATGAATTAAAAAACTGCGCCGGTCTGATTGTCGGCAGCCCCACGCGCTTCGGGCAAATGGCGGCACCCTTAAAATATTTCATCGACAGTAGCGGTGCACTTTGGACTGCAGGGGCGTTGATCGACAAACCCTCCGCCACCTTTACCTCCACCTCAACCATGCATGGGGGACAAGAGGCCACACTGCTTAATATGGCAATACCTATGCTTCATCACGGCATGCTTTATTGCGGCATTCCTTACTCCGAGGCAGCGCTTAACCACACGCAGACGGGCGGGACTCCCTACGGCGCCAGCCATGTCGCCGGCATGGAATCAGACGCGAATCTCAGCACTGATGAAACTGAACTGTGTATGGCGCTAGGTAAACGCATCGCCAGACTCAGTCAGACACTGCTTGGGTAAAGCCGCAATGTCAGAACAACCAGCAATAAATGCGCGCCTGCTACTGGCACANCGAATCATNCTGGTTTGCTATTACGGCTTGCTTGCCCTGTTCCTGTTCATCAGCCTGACCGCGCTGGATGGCTTTAGCGTGGCTACCCCGGTGATCTGGCTGCTCCAATCGCTGCCGCTGCTAATTTTCATTGGCGCTGTGCATGGCGGCAAAGCAAGCCAGCTCATTTGGTTCAGCCTTGTGGTCTTGCTCTATTTCATGCATGGGGTGTTGGTGGCGTTTAACGCATCCCGCCTGGCCAATGGCCTGGTGGAAGTTGGNCTAAGCGCAATTCTTTTCTGTACGCTGATGCTATATCTGAAGCTCGCGCGCACTTAAGCGCCAGATCCGACTACCAGTTCATGATTTCCTTAATCAGTGGCACCGTGACACGGCGCTTACGCTGCAGNGACGCATCATCCAATTTCTGTAGCACAGACATCAATCCAGNCATGCTGCGGTCCGATCGTAACAAGATAAAATCGCAGACCTGATCACTGAGTTCGATACCGCGCAGTTGCGCACGCCGCTGCAGAATCTGCTGCTTAAATGCGTCATTTGCGGCATGCAGCTGAAAGGTCAGACCGCGTTGCAATCGTGACCGTAAATCCTTGAGCGAGAGCGGCAAATCTCTGGGCGCACAGTCTGCACTCACGACCAGCGGAACACCGCTTTCCGTCATCTCGTTAACGCTATGAAAAACGGCTTCCTGCCACTGCTCATCGACACCAATCTGGGAGATATCATCGAGACATACCAGGTTCAGGGACCTGGTTTGCTGCAAAATTTCTGGTGCCAACCCGCCCTTCTCAGCCAGCGGCAGGAATAATACGGGTGCGCCAGCCTCAGAGTAAGCATGGCAAATTGCCTGCAACAAATGGCTGCGACCACTGCCACGCGAGCCCCAGAGATAGATCAGCTGCCCGCCAGGCAAAGCGCTCTTTAATGTGGAGACCAGCTGCTGATTCTCAGGGGCAATCACAAAATTACTGAATGTCGCGTCATCGCNANGACGCATGCCCAGCACGAGCTGAGTGAGAGATTCGCTATTCATGACGGTATCTGGCGCCTATCGTGTCCACCGGTAGTGCAGCACATCTGATCCGTCCGACGTATCACCTTCGATGGGCAGCAGATCCCGATCCAGCGCGATCAGTTCGAATAACTGCTGGGCGTCTCCGACCAAACCCAGCCGGAGTTCGAGCCTTTCACCATCAAGCTGCGCAGNNCTTACAGATTCCACCAAACCAAGGCCGCTGACATAGGAGAGAAGTGATGAATACTCCTGTAGACTTTTCACCCCATCGATGCGCAACTGCACCATCTCCTTAGTCGCAGAGTCAGGTACGATTGCAAAATAGCTCGCCAGCTGCGAAGTCACTCGTGCCAGCGGCCCGTGCAGGTATTCCCGCAAATCTGTTGAGAAGCCATCAAAGACAACGGCCTCGCCCTGGAACAGGAACTGCCAGAGGCCTACCAATTCGCCGCTGGCAGTGAAGTGCAGTCTCCCGGTAAGGATGCTGTCTGCACCATAGCGGTTACTTGCATTGCGAATCGCTTCTTCATTCAGNGTCCATACCAAGTCTTCGTTAAGACTGCGGCGGTCTTCAAAATCAAGTACCGGAAACAATAAGGGCAAACCGCGACGATCGGCAAATTCCTTAATCAATTCAATGATGTCATTGTTGATATCGGCAGTCATCAGGCTGCGATTGCCGGCCTCATCCTGCAGAGCCATCCATACCAGCACGCTTGGGCGATTGCTGTCCCAGATGGGGATACTCGCTGAAGTGAGAAGCTCATCAATCAGCGCGGAAGAGAAATCCACATCGATGTAGCGTTGTTCTCGAGTAGTCGGGGATAAGGGTACGAAAACTTCAGGTTGATTATCATCGGGTGCGGGCCCAGCAGCAGTTGGCTCTACTTCTGCATCCTGCGTCTCAATCGTTCCTGTCGCGCCCGTCGTCTGCGCAGCTAGTGCTGCCGCCTCGGCCGGAACAGCGACAAACTCGCTGAAGTAACCAATTGCCTCGACATAGCTCTGGGCGTTTTCGACCGCTGCTGTGATCGTGGGATGATCTAGCCACCGTGGCTCTCCGGTGACCCGTAAAATGACAGCTTGCAGAGCCTCCTTGAAAGCCCGACTGCGTTCCGCGTCGCTCTCATTCGCAACTGCCACCTGCTCGCTGTAAAGCCCCGTCACGGTCAAGGCCTGGATCGACGCGCTGGCGGATAGCAGAGCCAGCCCTAGAGAACAGACGCCAAGCAACTTAGAGAGGTTTTCATGCCATGTCATGTCGATAGTTTACTCCAAATCTTCGCGCTTAGCCTCAGCTCGGCGCGTTTCTGCGATCGCGCTCCTTTTCTAGGCTAGCGGCGCCATAACCTGACCGGCATCTGAGTTCCTGTTAGAATGCGCTCTTTGTTTAATCTGGCCCGATCACCCAATGGATCAGGCAGAATTTGGGAATTTCCATGCCGCCGAATGACAAACAAACTTCTCCTGAGGGTTCACCCAAAGGCTCACTGAGCTACCGCGATGCCGGCGTCGATATTGATGCCGGCAATGCTCTGGTCCACGCCATCAAATCGGTGACAGAGCGGACCAACCGACCGGAGGTGATGTCTGAGTTAGGCGGTTTCGGTGCACTCTGCGAATTACCAGGCGAGTATGAAAATCCTGTGCTTGTGGCTGCCACTGATGGGGTGGGAACTAAGCTGATGCTGGCGCAACAAATGAACAAACATGACACCATAGGCATAGACCTAGTTGCCATGTGTGTAAATGACCTCATCGTGTGCGGCGCAGAGCCACTATTTTTTCTTGATTACTACGCCACCGGCGGACTTGATGTCGCCGTGGCCAAGGATGTGATTACCGGTATCGGCGCTGGCTGTCAGCAGGCCGGGTGCGCTCTGATCGGCGGCGAAACTGCAGAAATGCCAGGCATGTATCAGCCGGAAGACTATGATCTGGCTGGCTTTGCGGTAGGCGTGGTGGAAAAACACAGCATTATTGACCAGTCGAAGGTCGCTGCAGGTGATGTGCTAATTGGCATCGATTCCTCAGGACCGCATTCCAACGGTTACTCACTGATTCGAACAGTATTGGAACGTTCCGGTGCAAGCCTTGACGAAAGCTTTGGTGATAGCACTCTAGGCGCAACGCTGCTGGAGCCAACGATGATTTACGTCAAGGCGCTCGCTGAAACTCAGGCTAAAGTCGAAGTTACGGCGCTAGCTCATATCACCGGCGGTGGCCTATTAGAAAACTTGCCACGCGTCTTGCCATCAGAAGCCAAGGCGGGCATAAATCTGGCGAGCTGGAAGCGCCCGGCTATCTTTAACTGGCTACAGGAACATGGACAGATAGAAGACATGGAAATGCTTCGCACGTTCAATTGTGGCATCGGCATGATTGCTGCAGTACGTTCAGCTGATGTACAGCTGGCACTGGATACGCTTAATCACGACGCTGCGATAGCCCGAGTCATTGGGGAAGTCAGCAAGCGTGAGCCCGACGAAGAAACACTGGTGTTTGTCTAAACGGAAATACGAACAAACTTATGCCTGATAGTTATTGCCATATTGTCGTCGTCATATCCGGGAGCGGTAGCAATCTTCAGGCTCTGATTGATGCCAGCGATGCATCCAATTTCAAAATCAGTCGGGTGGTTTCCAACAACCCTGATGTGTTTGGGCTCGAGCGCGCTGCCCGCAACAATATTCCCACTAGTGTGGTGAATTATCGCGATTACGATAGTCGCGAGGAGTTCGACCTGGCACTACAGAAGGCTATTGACGAATCGCAGCCCGAACTGGTTGTGCTGGCCGGTTTCATGCGTATTCTTGGACCGCAATTCGTTAAAGCCTACGCTGGCCGCATCCTGAATATTCATCCGTCCTTGTTACCAAAATATCCCGGCATCAACACTCACCAGCGCGCACTGGATGCAAAGGACAAGAAGCACGGGGTATCTATTCATTTTGTTACTGAAGAGCTGGATGGCGGCCCCGTCATCGCGCAAGTTCGGGTTTCTGTTTTAAAAGAAGATACTGCAGACGCGCTCGCCGAGAGAGTATTGGAGAAAGAACACCTCCTCTATCCCAAGGTAGTTTCCTGGTTCGCCGCCGGACGATTAGGGCTGGCGGGTAACCAAGCATTTCTGGATGGTGAGCCGCTTCCGCCCAGCGGTATTCAGGTCCACCCATGAGATTGTTTTTCATCTGCGCCCTGGCTTGCGCGCTCTCCTCACGCGCTTGGACGGCGGACAAACTCACAGAGTTTTCGGCCTACTATGATGCCAGCACCAACGGCATTAGCGGCAACGCGGAGCGGCACCTGATTAAACTGGGTGAGGAACGCTATCGTCTCAACATATCACTTAATGCGAAGGTTGCTGGTGTGGAAATAGGCGATCTCGAGCAAGCCAGTGAGTTACTCTATGTTGATTCCCAGATACAGCCCCAGAATTATAGCTACCAAGTTTCAGGCCTGAGCTCCGATGTCGAGTCAGTTAGCTTCAACTGGGATTCAGGGGTGGCGCTTAGCGCTGACGAGGACGAATCCTGGATTGTGGCGATCAACGACCACACGCTTGACGAATTGAGCTATCAGCTGGCACTGGCAATCGACGTTGCTACCGCACACCAAGAATATTATGACTACGAAACCGTCGATGGGGATACCCTGGATCAGCTTCGCTTTCTAACCCTTGGAGAAGAGATTGTAGATACGCCGCTGGGGCGACTGCGCTGCGTCAAGCTTGCACGGGTTCGAGAAGAGGGCAGCAATCGCGCGACCTTAATCTGGCTAGCAAAAGACTGGGGGCATTTGTTGACGAAGATCGAACAGACTTCTTCTTCAGGACTGCGCATCAAGCTGGAACTGGCCAACGCCATCGTTGACGCTCAGCAGGTAACAGGAATATCGCCATAAGGCTGACTGGCCAATTTGGCAAGCAATCAAGCCGACGCTGCTTGATCGGGATCTTCATGGGATCTGGACACAGCATCTGGCTTTCGCTTATCTTCTGACACTATTTCAGATTCTGCGCCTACCTCAGCTTCAGCCTGTCGCTTTTGCAGCTGATATTTCCGCATTTTCTCCACCAGGGTGGTGCGGCGAATATGTAAGCGATCCGCGGCGCGCGCCACTACCCCTCCGCTGTCGTTCAGGGCTTGCTCAATCAGATCTTTCTCAAGGTTGGCTAGATACTCCTTCAGGTCCAGACCATGTAATGGTAACAGGGAGCCGCCGTCGGGAGCTAAAAATACTGGAGAGCCAGACCCTGAGGGGCTAGACTCCGGAGAACTCAACCCTTGAATCGGCACGATGCCTTGCGCTGTAGCGCTCGAATTCCCTGACAGCGAACTCTCTGATATTGAAGTCTGGTTGATCTCCTGATCGCTCAGATGAAGAAACTTCTTCGGCAAATCTTCGAGCCCTACTATGCCATGGGGGTAAAGAATCGCCATGCGCTCGACCAAGTTGGCCAATTCCCTGACATTACCTGGCCAGTTATGCCTGCACAGCGATGCGATGGCGCCTGAATTAAATCGGACAGAACCACGACCTTCCGCCTCCATCGCGGTAATCAGCTCATTAAGCAGAAGCGGCACATCAGTAGCACGCTCACGAAGAGAGGGCATCTCTATAGGAAAAACATTAATACGATAGAAAAGGTCTTGCCTGAACTCCCCGTCGTCGATCATTTTCTCAAGATCTTTGTGGGTGGCCGCAAGAATGCGCACATCGGTTTGAATGGTTTTGATCCCACCGACCCGCTCGAAACTTCGCTCCTGCAGTACACGCAGTAGCTTGACCTGCATGCTCAGTGGCATATCCCCTATCTCATCGAGGAACAGCGTGCCACCATCGGCCAGCTCAAAGCGACCTGCGCGGGAAGAGATCGCGCCTGTAAAAGCGCCCTTTTCATGGCCAAATAGCTCGCTTTCCAATAACTCTCGAGGAATTGCACCGCAGTTGATGGGAACGAAGGGCTTATCCGCGCGAGCGCTATTTAGATGCAGATTACGGGCCACTACTTCTTTACCAGTGCCGGATTCACCGGTGATCAATACACTGACTTCAGTATTGGCAACCTGTCCCATCATATGGCGTACCCGTTGGATGGGATCACTGCGCCCGACCAAGCTACGAAACATGTTGTAGTCTCTAACCCCACCAAAGTCACGCAAGCGATTGTAGTGTTCNTGGAAGAGTTTAGACTTGTGAATNGCGTCCAGCAGCGGCTGATGGGTAAGTGCTTCTGGCAGCGAAGCTGTTATGCGGCTCTGCAGATCCGCATCGAGTTGCTCAGGCAATTGCTGCTCTCCAATNAGAACAAAAGGTNGNCCGGGTTCCCAATCATGCAGGTCCTTAAGTAACTGCAGCGTATCTAGCTGTCGGCAACCGTTAATCAGCGCTAGACAAACGTGTTGCGGTTTGCCGACTGCCTCCGTGATCGTGCTATGCCAATTCACGGAATTGGCTGAAACCACCTGCTCACCAATAAAACTTAAAACCGTCTCCAGTTCATGCCTGGTGGCATCATTGTCGTTTATCAGCAAAACCTTGGTGTATTCGGCCATGTTGTTAGCAGTGCTCTTCCCTTTCCTGTAAAAAACAGACGAAACTGGGCCACCTGCGAGAATTCCTCTGGACTATATCAAAACTAGCCAGCCATCACAGACATTGTAGACACTTTTCAAACAAATTTTGAGATTGTTCGCGATGTTCGCCGCTGCCACACAACGGCCGTTGAATGACCGCCCGATTGCTTGCTTACCTCAGCGTTTTTTTGCTGGTCTCAGATGAGGCCATGATAAATATGCAGTGATATTTGAACTGCTATGAATAACGAAGCGCCCGCAGCAATCGCATACCACTCTCATCCTCCTCCATATTAGAGTCACAGCAGACCATATCGAAGTTGCAGTCTCCGCAGTGCCGTCGCACTCCATCAGGATTATGCACTTGCCGAATATCTTCAAGGCCAAGTCAACTTATCATTTTGCACAGCAAAACCATGAGCTGCACAAAATCGTCTACGACCAACATCTGTTCGCAGCAATGTCGATTAGAGACTTCGCCCGGGTATATGTATTGCCCACCACGATTGTCGAGCTGATTGAAAAGTCTTTCGACTGCTCGATGAAGCTCAGTTCACAAATGATGCCGGTGAGTAAAGGTGAACTTGAGTAATCCAGAAACTGGCATCACGACCCCCGAATGAAGTGAGCTATGCTAAGCGCTCTGAGTTCAGGCCACAGACAGCCTATTGATGTGACGAATAGAGATCCACGACTACGCCTGTCGGCACGATCACAGTAATCTGATTCTGCCACTCAAAGGCAGCCAA